>JALHPW010000071.1 GCA_022842255.1 Saprospiraceae bacterium
CGAACTTGTGGTGAGGCTCGTGCTTCCAAATCTTCCTGTGGGGTTCTGATGTATGCCAGTTAGCGCCGATCGACAGGGCCTCGGCGGCCCTCGCTCCTTCCACATCGTGGTGGTGATCACCTACATGAATCATTGTCTTCGGATCGAGCTTTAATTCCTTAGCAATTAGAAACAGTCCCTCAGGGTGAGGTTTGTTGTTTTGAACAAGGCATGCGCCGACCGTGTAGGAAAAATAATCTCGCACCTTCAAAAGCTGCAGAGTTTTTTCGGCAGAGCTGTGATCTCGCCCAGTCCAAAGAGCGATGGGAGTTCCCCGTGCTTTGATAGACTCCAAGACTTCTTCAACTCCATCATAGAGTGTCTGCTCATGTGCGTATTCAAGAGAGAACCAATTCAAACGATCAAGGGCCTGGTTACGATCTTCCTGTTTATCAAAGAGTGGATCAAATAAATCAAACGATCCGCGGCCGCGAATCTGTTCAAGAAGTTCGCTGGTGGCCTTCATTCCAAAGGGCTCAAGTGCGTAGTCAAATGAAGCATAGCAATGCTTCTCGGAATCGATAAGAGTCCCATCTAAATCAAATACAACGACTTTTCCCATCGGAACTCAAAGTATCACAAGGCCATTCGAATTGCATGCCTTGAGTCTGGAATTTGCCTAAATTATTGACCCGAAAGCATCGCGACAGCTTGCGCAACCGCGCGCGGAGGTTTCTCTAAACGGAGCAAACGGAGCTGTTATAAAGTACTCCTTTGCTTGCCGTCATAGGAACTGTTCGTTATTGTCTCGCCCAATATGTTTAATTTTATTCGTTCGTGGCTGACATTTTTGTATTTGATTCTGAATTCTGCATTTTGGTGCGTACTGATCTATATTTTCGCCCTTTTGAAACTCTTGATTCCGATTGAGTCATTCCGTGAAAAATGCGGTAAAATCGTCGTGATTTTTGCAGAGAATTGGATTGCTTGTAACAATTTTGTTATCGATACCTTTTATCGCATTCGCTGGAAAATTCAGGGCCTTGAGAACTTAAGTCATGAACGTAGTTATTTTGTTACTTCGAATCATCAATCGTGGGTCGACATCGTCGTTTTGCAAAAGGTTCTCAATCGCCATATTCCTTTTTTACGATTTTTTATTAAGCAAGAATTGATCTACGTTCCCTTGTTAGGCTTAGCTTGGCAAGCTCTAGATTTTCCGAGAATGAAAAGGTATTCAGCAAACTATTTAGCTAAGCATCCCGAAAAACGTGGCGAAGATTTGGCAACCACACGCCGAATGTGCGAAAAATTTAGGGGAAAACCGGTTTCAGTTCTGAATTTCTTAGAAGGCACGCGCTTCACTTTAGAAAAGCAAAACAAGCAAAACTCTCCGTTTAAAAATTTATTGAAGCCGAAAAGAGGGGGCTTTCTTTTTACCTTGGATTCAATGGGCGATCAGTTTCATTCTTTGTTGGACATCACTATTTTTTATCCAGAAGGCGCTCCGACCATGACGGATTTGCTGGGTGGAAAAGTCCACGAGGTCGTCCTTTATATCAGTGAGGTTCAGATCCCACGCTTGGGCCCTGGAGAAAGTTACTTAAAAACCCCTGCTCAACTGGACAAAATGAACGACTGGATTCATCGCATTTGGCAAGAAAAGGACCAGCGTCTTTCGGATCTAAAAAGTAAAGTTCATTCGAAATAACTGCATTCTTCGCTCTGAACATTTGCATTCCAACTCCAAATACACGGGAATCCCAATCATGCCTTATTGTTAGAATCACTTGCGAACAAAGACTTTAATTTGTTTTAAATTTACTTTGTCAGTCACCGGCCATGCCAGAAAAAACGTTTTGTAATCAACTCCATTTTTTTTATTCACAAAAACCCGATAAGTTCTCGGCTGTGTAGTAACATGAATAGCACCTAGATTGGTCTTGTCTGTGACTACATTGACTGTCGCATAGTCGTCGGGTGAAGAGGCCTCAAATTCAATTCTTTCGACAAAGTCTCCAGGAGCGAGTTCCGCAACTTCCTTTCTTACATTTACCCTTGAATATTTTGAATCCGAGACAACCGCGCGAGAATGCATCTGTGCAATATATTCTTTTGTAGGCGCGCTCGAGTACTGAGTTATATTCTTTAAAGCCACGTGGTGGGTCGGCTTATCTTCAAATTCATAAGTCGCGCGAGAGTTTGCATGAAGCCGAAGCTTCATAGGTACGGATCGATAGAAGTAAGGGATACATACGCCCATGGACCCATCTTCACAAGCCAGCAAATTTGTTTCTGGGTTCGGCACGCCTATTTTTTTTAACTCTTCAAAAAGCTCCGGCACTTTTTTCTCGACACCCCACGCATCCACAGCCGATTCCAATTGAGTATTTGCACTTGGTCTAAGCGCAGTCACAACCAGATTTCCTTTTTGGCTCCAGATAAAGCTACCTACCTTGGGTCTTAGTTCCTCCTCAGCTTCATGTAGAGTGATGATTCTCCATGGGGCCTCGCCTGTATCTGGTTTTTCAAAAACCATTCCGTTCCCGATGTATACGGCCATGTGCATGAGATGTGCGACGTCTGGATTGTCATCAGAAACAGCTTCGAACTTTAAAACATCACCAAATTGCATCTGACGGTCATCGACTGTGATAAAGTTATTCTTTTCAGAAAAATGAATGCCGGGGCGACCAACAGTTGCCCCGGCATTTTTATTTGGTGGTAGGGCCATCAGGACACGCATGGTTCAGAGCCTGGAATCTACCATCATGGACGTAAACGCCCATGGCCCGACGGACTAAAGTCCGTACTACCTAACCACCGCCAATTTTCGCACAAAGACCTGGTTTTCAAGCCAAACAGAAACGCTGTACATTCCAGCCGGTTGTTGGGTCAGGTCGATGGGAAGATTCAAGGCGTCAGTTTCAAGGCTCGGGTTTTCCCAAACCAGTCGTCCTGCAAGGTCCCGAACTTCAACGCGCAGCATAGCTGCTTCGTGGAGTTTTAAGGAAAGCATGGCCAAGTCTTCTGTCGGGTTTGGCGAGAGCAGGAATTGTTCAAACCATGCGGCCTCCTCGGTGCCAACGCTGGTGTTTACCTGAATGGATGCTGTTGCGGTGCAACCCGTCCCGACATCAATAACGGTTACCACATAAACACCACCAGCAAGCCCACTCAGGTCTTGGGTAGTGGCCATGGTATTACTCCAAGCATAAATGAATTGGCCTGTGCCTCCCGTCACTGTAAGGTCTATCGAACCATCGTTTGCATTAGGTCCAGATTCGTTTTCGACAACAAATGAAATTGCGATGGCAGGTGGAAGTACAATCACGAAATTAGTAGGCGCAACGCAGCCATTGGCATCCGTTACGGAAACGCCGATGGTACCGGGTGACGAAAATACGGCGCAGTTCCCAGTGCCTCCGTTGGACCAGTTGTAAATATAAGGAGGTGTGCCTCCGGTTGCGGTTGCGCAAATTTCCACATTCGTTGTGTTGCAGCTGATGGCAATCGGGTCAATAGAAACCTCCAATGGCGCGGGCACCTGAACAGTTTGTGTGTTGGTGAACACACAACCACCCGCATCGGTCACACTGACCCCAATGGTGCCGCCGCCTGGGTAGCTTGCGCAATTATCGGTGCTGCCGTTGGACCATTGATAGGTATAGGGCGGAGTGCCGCCACTCGCTACCACGCAAGATTCAACAACGCCATCGCAGTCAACCGCACTCGGCAAGGAGGTCACCATAAATGCTTGAGCCTGCGTTACTTCCACTTGGTCTGTTGCATTGCAGGTGCCCACGCTTACCAAAACGGTGTATATTCCTGGTACTGAAACTGTTGGGTTGGATAAGGCGGAGGAGAATCCATTGGGCCCCGTCCAAAGGTATGTAGCACCGGGGTCGTTGTTCCCACTTTCCAATTGAACCGAGGTAATAGTACAATTGAGTTCGCCACTTGCTGTGGCATTAACAGTGGGGAGGCTTCCATCCGTGTCGACCATGGTTTGGTCAGCTGCTGTGCAGCCATTGTCTGTGTTGGTTACCACAAGCGTATAGGTGCCAATTCCGGTCACGGATGGATTTTGAATCGTGGTGGTAAAGCCACTTGGGCCCGTCCATATGTAGGTGAACGTTGGGCCAGTGCTACTCGCGCTTCCATCCAATTGAGCAGAAGGGACATTGCAAGAAACCATGGCGTTGGGTCCGGCATCGGCTACTGGAGGTGTAATGTCTTGAGAAACAACAAGGTCGATATCGCGGCTGCAATTGGTTCCGGTATATTGAACGGTGAGCACATAAGTGCCGGGTTGACAAATATCGAACGTAGTGCCGGGAGTCAACAATTGGCCTCCCAAATAAATGTCAACACCTGGAATAACGGGTACCGGGAATCCATAGCAGGGCGCTATACAGGTGAGTGGCGGCGTCGGTGGTAAAACAAGGGTCGGTGGATCGGCATTCTCGGTTACAAGGGCGGTGGCTGATGCTGTGCAGCCATTGTTCGAACTGGTTACCACGACCGTGTAAGTGCCTGCACAAGAAGCAGTAGGAGGGAATCCCGGCACCACGCAAGGGCCTGTCCACATGGCCGAACTGTTGGCTGGGTTCCAACTGGCAATCAGGGGAGCGCTTGGGCTGTTGCAGGTGATGGTGCTATTGACGGTTGTTACGGTAGGTGGTGTAATATCTTGCCCAACCGTCGTGCTGGCCGAATTGGAACATCCGTTGCTGGCGGTTACCACCACTGTGTAAGTGCCTGGACATGAGGCGCTTGCACCATTTACACAGGGGCCTGACCATGCAAACGAGGAGCCAGGGAGATTGGTGCTGGCCAACAATTCCGTGGTCAGTTTGGCGCAGGTCAAGAGCCCGCCATTGCTGGCCGCAACCGATGGGATAACCACATCCTGGACGACTTGAACCGTGGAATTGCCAATACACCCGTTAGTCGAAGACGTTGCTGTAATGGTGTAGGTTCCTGGAACTGTTACAGTAGCACTGAATCCCTGTACAAAAAAACCGCCCGGCCCCGAAATCGTACAGTTCGAAATTCCTGCTTGATCTAGCGTGATGGTAGCAGAAGTATTGATACAGTCGATGGAATTGCTCACCGTTGCCGTAATAGTGGGTGGGGAGAAATTGCCCACAACAGTTGCGCTCGCGGTGGTGCTACAACCACTTGCATCAATCGCCGTCACGGTGTAGGTTCCGGTGTTTGACACCGTTGGGTTTTGTTGGCTGCTGCTGAAATTATTAGGGCCCACCCAATCCCAGACCACCACATTTGCCGGCGTTGCGTTGGCTGTCAGGGTGGTGTTGAAGGAGGCACAAGTAAGTTCTCCATTGGTTGTGCTCAAAGTAGGGCCACCAACGCCCAGGAAAATGATGGATTTGATAGGGCCAATCGCATTGTTCGCGTAGGTGCCACCGCCGGGAGTAGTCACATTTTTAATGGCTCTAACCTGATAAAACAAAGTGTCGAGAAGTGGGGCATTATCGGTGTAGGAAGTGCCCGTCACGGGGGTCGCGGTCAAACGGGTGTAAGGGCCATCCTGCGAGGGGCCACGGTAAATATGGTAGCCATCCACGGCATCCGCAGAGGCTGTCCAGGTGAGTGCCACGCTGTTGCAATTGGGTGCAGCGAGTACCAGGTTGGTTGCAGGTTTTACGACGTGCGCCCGGAGGGTAGGGTCGCCGAGTAGGGCCACATGGGCGCCACTTTCCCCAAAAGACCCGAAGAACCCATTGTTGTATTGGGCGTTCATGGTTTCTTTCGTGCAATAGCCGATGGTTTCGCCAGAAGTAAAGGCTTGGTTGAACCAATGCGGACGGCCAGCCCAGGAACAGGTCAGGATACCGCCCCGTGAGGCCAATGCAGCGGGCATGAAGGGGTTGGTTTCATAATCCCAGTCGCCAAAATACGAGCCGAAAAGATTGGTGAAAACGATGTTGACCGAATCGGTGGCAAAGTTGGTACTACTTCCCACACCATCTGCCCCATTATAGTTGCCTCCCCCACAGGCATAGCCTAGCAAGAAGGATTGTGGGTTGCTGTTCCCAAAAAAATCGGTCTGTACCACATTGGCCTCGCCTACAATGGGATAGGCATTGCGATAGCCATTGGCAGCAAAAGCCTCGCCGCCGAAGTAGCCAAAATTGTCGTCAACCAGGGCTTTGTTGTCCACCACGTATTCCCCGATGCGCCATTTGTGATTTTTATCCAAATACCTTTTTATCAATGCTGTATGGTCTGCAGCTCCAAAAGCAGCGGCGTCCAGGCGGCGAAAATCAATGCGGCCAACCTGCAATTCGGCCGCAGAAGGCATCACGCTTTGGTCAAATTTGCCGTCGCCAGGTACGTTGTCATTGGCCGCACGCGCCGGACTGACATTGTTGACCGAAACATCCGTCCACACCCCATCTATATCCGCATAATACGCGTCGGAAGGCCAAGCCCCGGCATGTTCAGGGTGGCCGTCCCAGTTTGTATCGCCAGCATAAGGGACCGGCACCGTACCAATCAAAAGCACCGCCTTGACATTGCCGGGGTCGGCGTTATAGTGGCTAATGATTTGACTTTTAATGGATTGTGGCGTTGCTGAAGGTCCTGTATGGATGCCAATGGGCCACCAGCCATCGCCCCGCATATCGTTTTTCATACGTACAAGTTCTACCCCCAATGCATCGGCGGTTGTGGTATCCACGAAAATCAGGATTTTACCACGGCTGTTCACCGCGGTGGCATTGACCGCTACGTGGGCATACCCAAATGCATTGATTGAATTGACCGTGCGTTGAATCACATACTCATAGGTTTGGCCAGTAGCCGCTCCGTTGTCCGTCAAACTGCTCAGGTTTGATGCAGTCATGTTGATCACAAGTTGCCATGCATTGCCAGCCTGTCCTTTGGCCCGCCGCAAGATGAGCAGGTCGGCGTTGCCTGGGTTCTCCCAGGTGAGGGTGACGCTGGTGGGGTTGGTGTTGATGGTAGCGGTCATGGGCACTACAGCGTCTTTGGATGCCTGTGCCTGCAATCCACTAAACCCTAGAAAAATCAAGAGCAGGGTAGAAAATAGTTTCATGTGTGGAGGTGGTTGGTGAACAGTAAACGAAATTGCCTACAAGATTCAAAAAAAAGCGGGAAGTGCTGCTTTGTAGGCAAAAGAAATTCGTTCCGACCTAATAGGGGAGGTCGTGTTTTGGGGGGAAATGGCCTCTTCCTCCAAATCCTCCAATATCTCAGCGGAGCGGCATCACCTTACAATGTTTAGATGCTGTACAACCAGTTGGTTGTCAATCCATACCATAACTAAATATTGCCCAGCCGGGCTTTGTGTCAGGTCCACTGGAAGCACTAGCAACTCGGTAGTTTGCACTGGGTTTTCCAATACCAGGCGACCGGTCATGTCCCGGATTTCAACGCGGAGGTTTGCAGCCTGCCTTGGTTTGAGGGTTAAAGTGGACAAGCCGGTGCTTGGGTTAGGCGAAATCAGGAATTGCTCGAACAGAGCGGATTCTTCAATTCCTGAGGTAGTACTGATATAGGTTGATAGAACGCTGGAACAGCCCGTAGCAAGGTCTGTTACCGTCACCGTGTAGGTGCCGCCACCCAGTCCGACGAGGTCTTCAGACGTTGCGCCATTGCTCCAGAGGTAACTAAATGGGCCGATGCCATCGACAAAAGAAAGGTTGATGGCGCCGTCATTGGCGTCGGGTGTGGATTCGTTGGTGACCACCGATGAGAGGTTGATGCTGGTCGCAGGAATCACTTCCACCCCATCAATTACCGTACAAGAACCAACCGTTACCACTACCAAATAAGTGCCTGGCGATGAAACGAAGGGGTCTGACAGGGTAGAACTGAAATTATTCGGCCCAGTCCAAAAGAAACTCGCGGTCGGGTCATTGTTGCCGCTAAAAACCTGGACGGGTTGGTTGTTGCAGTTGAATGGGTGGCCAATCACGGTGGGGTTGACTGCGGGAGGCGATGGGAGTTCTGTGAATTTAATAAGGCCAACTGAATTGTTCGCATAGGTGCCCCCGCCCGGGGAACTCACGTTTTGAATGGCTCGAACCTGATAGAACACGGTGCCTGGAGCTGGGTTCGGGTCCGTGTAGGTAGTGTCGGCAATCAGGCTACCGGTGAGTCGGGTATACGGTCCGTCTTGCGATGGGGCGCGGTACACATGGTAGCCCGCCACGGAATCGGGGGAGGCGGTCCAGTTGAGTTCCACACTCTGACAATTGAGGTTGGTGAGGCTCAGGTTGCTGGCGGGTTTCACAATATGGGCACGCAAGGTGGGGTCGCCCAACAAAGCAGTGTGGGCGCCGCCTTCCCCAAATGGACTGGAATACGCGCTGTTGAAACCGGCATTCATCGTTTCTTTGGCACAATACCCGATGGTTTCGCCCGAAGCAAGGGCCTGGTTGAACCAGTGGGGCCTGCCCGCCCAAGAACAAGTCAGGATACCGCCCCGAGACGCCAAGGCCGAGGGCATGAACGGATTGACTTCATAATCCCAATCGCCAAAATAGGATCCGAAGAGATTGGAAAAAACGATGTTCACCGAATCGGTAGCAAAATTGGAACTGGAACCAACCCCGCCTGCGCCATTGTAGTTTCCGCCGCCACATCCGTACCCGAGCAGGTAGGATTGGGCTTCTGTTCCTTCAAAAAAATCAGTCTCCACAATATTGGCTTCCCCCACCAGTGGGTAAGCATTCCGAAAACCATTGGCCGCAAATGCCTCTCCCCCGAAATAACCAAAATTATCGTCCACCAAGGCTTTGTGCTCCACGGTGTATTCCCCTATCCGCCAGCGGTGGTTTTTATCCAGGTATCTTTTCATCAGTCCAATCTGGTTGGCTTCGCCGAAAGCTGCAGCGTCCATGTTGCTGAAGTCTATACGTCCCACTTGCAATTCCACGGGACTGGGCAAAATGCTTTGGTCAAATTTCCCATCTCCCGGGATGTTGTCGTTGGCATCGCGATTGGGTACGGCGTTGTTGATGGTCGCGTCGGTCCAGGTGCCGTTGATGTCCCCGTAATAGGCATCGCAAGGCCAGGCCCCAGTGTGGTCGGGGGTGTGGCCATCCCAGGCATTGTTCCCTGAATAGGGGACGGGTATATTGCCAATCAGCAACACCGCCTTCACGTTCATGGGGTCTTCGTTGTAGGAGGTAATGATTTGATCCTTAATGGATTGTACGGTCGAGGAAGGTCCGGTGTGGAACGCAATGGGCCACCAACCATCCCCGCGCATATCGTTTTTCATCCGCACGAGTTCGACTCCCAAGGCATCCGCATTGGTGGAATCCACAAAAATTAGAATTTTTCCACGGCTGTCCACTGGATTGGCATTCAAAGCCACATGGGCGTAGCCATAAGCATTGATGTTGTTGATAGTGCGCTGAATGCTGTACTCGTAAATCTGCCCTGCTGTGAGGTTGTTGTCGGTCACGGTAGTCAAGTTGGAGCCCGACATGTTGAGGATTTGTTGCCAGGCAGTGCCCCCTTGTCCCTTGGTGCGGCGCCGGACGAGCAGATTCGCATTGCCCGGGTTGGGCCAATTGAGGGTGACGCTGGCTGGGCCAACGGTAAAGCTGGCCGAAAGTGGCACGGTTGCGTCTTTGGAGGTTTGTGCTTGCAAGGCATTGAAAGCCAGGAAGAAGAGTAGGAAGGTGGAAAGATTTTTCATAAAAATGGTAGGTACGTCAAATCGTCATTGGGTCATTATCGTCATTGGGTCATTATCGTCATTGGGTCATTGGGTCATTAAGTCATTTTTCCAATGACTTAATGACCCAATGACATTAATGGCGAATGACCCAAAATCGGCGAGCAAGATTCAAAAATCGAGGTGAAATCCCCACCCCGCTAGGTTCTTTTTTGACGCAGAAAAACTTCCGTGAGTAACCCAGCAAATGCCCCCAATGACCTCCAATGACAATCAATGACCTCCAATGACGATCAATGACTTAATGACCCCAATGCCCTATATCCCCAAAACATCCCCCATGCCAAACACACCCTGCTTATCCACAAGCCATTGCGCAGCCAAAACAGCCCCAGCGGCAAATCCTGCCCGGGAATGTGCCTTGTGTTCGATGCTGATTTCGTCCACAGGGCTTTGCCAACGTACCAAGTGGGTGCCCGGAACTTCGCCTTCGCGAATAGCGGTGATGGGGAGGGTGTGTTCTGATTCGGAGGCGGGTGCGAGCGACCAACCCTCGTACCGATCGGTGTTTTCGATGAGTTCGTTGGCGAGGGTAAGTGCGGTGCCGCTGGGGGCATCTAGTTTGTGGATATGGTGGGTCTCGACCAGTGATGCGGCGTATTCGGGCCGGTCGGCCATGAGCTGAGCCAATCGGCGGTTGAGGGCAAAAAAGAGGTTTACGCCGACGCTAAAATTAGAGGCCCAAAGCAGTGCGCCCTTGTTTTCAAGACAAAATTGTTGGGCTTCGGGGAGTCGATCCAACCAGCCGGTGGTGCCGCTTACCACAGGAACGCCGGACTGGAGGCACATCATCACGTTTTCAAAAGCAGCTTCTGGGCGGGTAAACTCAATGATTACATCGGCTTGGCGCAGGAGCGAAGGGGTGGGGGTGTCGTCACGGCGGATTCGCCAAACGATTTCAATGCCCTGGTTTTCAGCGATTTGTTCAATCGCCTTGCCCATTTTTCCGTAGCCGAATAAGCCGAGTTTCATGTGTTGGTCAAGTTTAGGCGGGAATCAATCTTTCAAATGAGCAAGTTTGGCCCGCTGGTATTTGTCCTGAAGCACAAAATTACGGATGTTCTTGATGGTTTCGCGGGGGCCCACATCGAGGGCCATATTGACGAGCCAATCGGGAAGGCTGCCTCCGGGATCGGAGTAGATGTAGTATTCCACATAGGTCCAACCTCCAGGGCCAGGAAGGAGCGTCCAGGAAGTGTGGGCGTTGCGCATCCGCACCACCCCTTTATTGGCAGGTATAAAGTCTGGTTCTGAAACACTGGTGGCAGTGATTCGGCGCGTAACCGGGTCTTGCTCCATTTTTGAACGCACCACGATGTCGCGGTCGTCCAATGGCCATGGGAAATCGAGTTTGGAGTAATAATAGGTTTCCCACTCCGATATTTTTTTGAGCTCGCGGGATTCAGTAACCTTATACCCCCATTTTGGGTAATTGTCTACTTCCGACAACAGGGTGACAAGCCCGGAAAGGCTAACCTTGAGCGAGGTAATGAGTTTTAATTCATACACATCGGAAGTTTTGCGGTAATAGACTTTGACCCCCTCCTTTTCATTTTTAAATATCCAGCCGTTGGTATCCTGGGCGTTGATAAAGTTTGGGCCGAAAATGGTGGCTAGCAACAGGGGCAGCAATAATTTCTGCATAAAATTTAGTCTTAGTGGTGGTGTGGTGAGGGGTGTTTGAATATGGAGATATTAAGAAAATTCGATACCAGGGGGCGCTTAACACTGCTTAGAAAACAACATCTACGCTAAAACGTTGCAGCCCTCCTTTCAAATATCCCGATATCTCAATTTCTTAATATCATTTCGTCCATCGGGCAGCAAAAATGAGGCCGCGTGCGTCAATTGTCGATATACGACCAAAGGTTTTTTTTTCGCGCAGATTTCCCAACCAACAGATCACTTTGTGCGTCCTTTGCTACAAGTTTCACACCCACCTTACTTTGCCCATTTATGAGATCAACACAACAATTACTCGCCCTATTGTTTGGCCTGCTTTCGGTTCAATTGTCTGCGCAATGCCCCCCAGGCCAAGATTCGATGCGACTTGAAATCAATACCGACTCCTACTATTATGAAGAGAGTTGGACGGTGACCAGTGTAGATGGTAGTGTGGTGTATGGTGCTGGCACGGTTCCCGATTCGGCTACGCATTATTTCACCTATTGCATCCCGGCCGACCAATGCGTGGTTTTTACCCTGATGGACGATGCTTGGGACGGCTTTTTCCCAGATGGTTACTACCGGCTTTATGTGAACGATACCCTGGTGTTTGAACGCCTTAATGGCAGCTTTTGGGGCGCAAGCGAATCTGTGAGCCTCAATTGCCCTCCCGGGACCTCCTGCACCAGCCCGATTTACCTGAGCCCGGGCAGTGGTGCCACGCCGTCGGGAGAAGAGGCTTGGTATAGTTTTACCCCAACCGCTACGGGTACCTATGCCTTTGCTACTTGCGATGCCGAATGCCCCACCAAAATCTGGGTGTACGATCAATGCGCCAATATCTTTATCTCTGAAGAACAATTGGGCACCATCTTCTACGCCGAAACCGGCTGTCCGGACGGTTCTGCTGCAGTACAGCTCAACTTGGAAGCGGGCAAAGAATACTACATCCGCCTCCGCTACCAAACCGTGGGCTGTAGCCCCAACCCAATCCCGTACGACCTGGTGTACCTGGGGCCTGTAGTGGGTTGTATGGACCCCACCGCTTGCAACTACGAACCACTTGCTACCGTGAGCAGTGGGGTGTGCATTTATCCTGGCGACCCCGATTGTCCCAATGCGCCCGACTTTGAAGTGAATCAGGACGCATTGATCAGTTCCCTGGCTTTTTCAAGCATACAAAACCCGGATGCTTGTGCCATAGAAGAGGGCTGCCTTCGTGGGCTTGGTACGCGCTACCTGATTGAGTTTACCACGCACATTAAAAATGTCGGCGATGAAGATTATTACATCGGACCGACCCCCAATGATATCAATGAACCTTCCACCCAATTCGTGTACGACCCCTGCCACGG
>JALHPW010000072.1 GCA_022842255.1 Saprospiraceae bacterium
GGACTTTTATCTGCCGCCTGCAAGGACAAACCGTCCCCGCAAGCCACATCGCAGCCTACGCCCACTGTCGTCAAGGGTTATGACGAAAAACACCGTCCCCAACTGCATTTTTCGCCACGTTCGGGCTGGATGAACGACCCCAATGGAATGGTCTTTTTCGATGGAGAATACCACTTGTTTTATCAGTATTATCCGGATTCGACGGTTTGGGGCCCCATGCACTGGGCACACGCAGTGAGCAAAGACATGGTGCGCTGGGACCATTTGCCCATTGCGCTTTATCCCGATTCGCTGGGGTACATTTTTTCTGGAAGCGCGGTGGTGGATTGGAACAATACGAGTGGTTTTGGCAAAGACGGCAAGCCCCCCTTGGTGGCCATTTACACCTATCACGATATGGCCGGGGAGAAATCAGGGCGAAAAAACTACCAAACCCAAGCCATCGCCTATAGCAACGACCGGGGCCGAAGTTGGACCAAATATGCCGGAAACCCGGTCATCCCCAATCATGCCAACCTACCCGATTTTCGCGATCCCAAAGTGATTTGGCACGAAGATTCCAAACAATGGGTATTGGCCTTGGCCGTGCGCGACCACTTGCAAATATGGGGTTCTAAGGACCTGAAAACCTGGTCGCATCTAAGCGATTTTGGCAAGGAATACGGCTCACATAAGGGCGTTTGGGAATGCCCCGACCTTTTTCCTATGACTGTGACCGACCCTGCAACCGGCACAAGTTCGGGCGAACAAAAATGGGTATTACTTCAAAACATCAACCCCGGCGGACCCTCGGGCGGCTCTGCGAATCAGTATTTTGTGGGCCAGTTCGATGGAAAAAACTTTACGCTGGACCCTGATTTCGAGCCGTTTGTCCGCGGTGAAAAAGCCGTTTGGGTCGACCATGGTCGCGACAATTATGCAGGAATTTGCTGGTCGGACGTCCCTGCATCCGATGGCCGTCGCTTGTTTCTGGGTTGGATGAGCAACTGGGATTACGCGCAGGTAGTGCCCACTGGGGTTTGGCGGAGCGCCATGACCTTGCCGCGCGCCTTGGAATTGAAAAAAACGCCTGTTGGGTACCGCCTTTTCAGTCAGCCCGTAAAAGAACTGGAATCACTGCGCGGTCCAAATTTCCCCATCGAAAAAACAAGTGTTGAAGGGGTGCTCGACCTGACGGACAAACTTGGTTTCTCCCCTACCCTGTCCGAAATCGAATTGGAGATTGAATTGCCTAAAAATGCTGGGGGGATGTTTGGCATCGAAGTCTCCAACAGTCAAAATGAACGTTATCGTGTAGGCTACGACGTGGCCAAAAAATCGTTTTTCAGCGACCGAATGAATGCTGGGGATGCTTCGTTTTCCAAAAAATTCCTAACCGGCGTGCAGTATGCCCCGCGTATTTTGGAAGGAAACACCCTGCGTTTACACGTCTTCCTGGATGTGGCTTCGGCGGAGTTGTTTGCAGACGGAGGATCGGTGGTGATGACGGATATATTTTTCCCGAAAGAAGATTTCAAACAGTTGAAATTGTTTGCGGAGGGTGGGAAAGTGCAAGTCGTTGGGGGAAAGGTGCATCAATTGAAGGGGATTTGGAGATGAGGTTTCCTGGTTGGGTTTGTTTCACGCTTCGACGCTATGTTTAGAGGGGTTTGGTTTCACGCAACGTCGCTACGACGCTACGTTTTAGAGGGGGTAAGGGGGCAGCGTCCGTTGCGACGTTGCGTGAAACAAACCCTCGCAGCGTGAACTCAACCCAATTCCCTCAAACAACGCCGCAGACCCTCCCTCCAATGCTGGATTTCCAACCCAAAAGCAGTTTTGATTTTACTTTTGTCCAACACACTGAAGGGCGGGCGTTTTGCCGGGGTGGGATATTCTTGGGTTGCGATGGGACACACCTGACAGCTAATTTTTTGGATTTCAAAAATGGCCGTTGCAAAATCGTACCAGCTTGCCACCCCTTCGTTTGCATAATGCCAAATGCCTGCGAGGGTTGATTTCGCAATTTCCCCGGATTCCACTTTTTGGATGATTTGTAACACAGAATTAGCCAAATCTGGGGCATAGGTTGGGGAGCCAATCTGATCGGCCACCACATTCAGGGTATCCCGCTCGCGACCGAGTCGGAGCATGGTTTTTACAAAATTTTGTCCAAAAGCCGAATACACCCAAGAGGTTCGGATGACCATGGTAGAGGGATGCGCGCGCAGCGCAGCACGTTCGCCAGCAAGTTTGGTGCGGGCATACACCCCTTTAGGGCTCACCGGGTCGGTTTCCCGAAACGGCGTGTTTTGGCGACTGTGGTACACATAGTCCGTACTGAAGTGAACGAGTGGGACATCCAATTCGGCGCAAACGATGGCGAGGTTTTCCACCCCTAACACATTGATTTTCTTGGCTTTTGCTGGCTCGGATTCTGCTTTGTCCACCGCGGTGTAGGCCGCACAATTGATGACCCAATCCAATTTGCCCTCCCCAAGGGACCTGAAAAAAGTTCGCACGGCACGGCGATTGGCTACATCCAGCTCTGCGGAACCGGCGAAGACAAAAGTCTGCCCCGGCCATTGCGAAGCAGCTTGACGAAAACACTGGCCCAATTGGCCGTTAGCACCTGTGATTAGGATCATTTTAACTAGGATCGATGAAATGTGGTGGGCAAAAGTAGGGCGGTGTTATGCGAACTTTCGGAATGTTTGTAAACTTTGCCGCTCATTCGTTCAATCCTTTTGTTTTCTAGTTTGCAATCCCTGCTCCCCATATCGCCGTTGGAGACCATTTCCGAGCATCCGGGAAAAGCGCAGGGTATCTCGCTGTTTATCAAGCGCGACGACTTGCTGCATTCGGAAATAGAGGGCAGTAAGGGCCGAAAACTGCTTGCCATCCTTCCCAAAGTAAAACAGAACTACCCAGGAGGAATCGTTACGTTTGGCGGGGCCTTTTCCAATCATTTGCATGCCGTGGCGGTAGCGGGGCGGATTTGGGATTTCCCAACTATCGGCGTTTTGCGGGGCGAATACGCTGACTTTCAAAACCCAACCCTCCGATTTTGTGCGGAAAACGGGATGCGGCTCCTCCCTATGTCAAAAACCCGATACGATACGGACAAGAAACTAGGGTTTGAATCCTTGCAAACGGAATTCCCACAAAGCTACTTGCTGCCCGAAGGGGGCAACACCCCCGAGGCCGTAGAGGCCTGTAAAGGAATTTCCCAGGAAGTAGAAGCGCAGTTATCCCCAGCATTCAGGACCAGACCAATATACCTGTGCACCCCGGCAGGCACGGGCTGTACTGTGGCGGGCATAATAGCGGGCCTTTCCCTTCCCAACAGCCGGGTTTTGGTATTCCCGGTCAGCAACCATGATTTTGATACAGGCACCTTGGTTCGGCTATTGCCAAGGGGTTCAGCGAACAATCAACGGTTCGACCTCATAACTGATTACACCTTTGGGGGCTTTGCCAAGTTTCAACCCGAGGTGATGGCGTTTGTTCGGTCGTTTTTTCAACAGACCAACATCCTGTTAGACCCGATTTACACGGCCAAAATGTGCTTTGGGGTGTACGACCTGTTGGCAAAAGCAGCATTTGTCCCGAATAGTGTGGTGGTATTGTTGCACACCGGAGGAATGCAGGGTTGGGAGGGTTTCCGCCAACGGTATGGTGCATCCACCAGTGTGTAAAATCTGACATACTGAAAATCAGCGAATTAGACAAAATTCCATCCTTATTTTTGTTTTAAACTCAAGTGGTCGTTTTTATGAGGGAATGGCAATATGTGCCAATTTTTGAGCTAAGGGCAGATTTCGCGAGAAAGCGGTTTCGATTAAGTTAAAATCCAAACTTCAAAAAGTTTTATTTTTTTTCAAAATCCTTTTTGACTTATCAAACAAAATCTGTTAATTTTGGCAGGCAAAACGGCAATAAAAAAACTTTTGCACTGTGGAAAATTAACCTGGGCTTAACCTTGGAAAGGACAATCAAGCCTGATTTGGGGGCATAAAACCAAGGGTTTATTTCTGCTAAAACAATGCTTATCAAGCCTTAACTATTTTCGGGTCGGGAATTTCAGGGCCTGTTGATAACTATGTGGGGATGTGGATAAACCAGCTTGTTTCCAAGGTTTTCCACAGATACCAACGGGTTTTTCCACAGCATTGCCGCCACACGGATTGTTTCAAAAAGAAATTTCGGCTTTCAAAAGGTAGGTTTGCAGCCCTTTTCCCCATACCCTAGGCATGAACGAATCGAGTAACAACCAACAAAGCGGCCAACAAGGCGGAAGTGGCAAAGGCCGCCGCAACGCGCCCAACAATGAAAGCCTGTCGAACTTCGTGTTTGGCAAGGTACAGCCACAGGCCGTGCCACTTGAAGAAGCTGTTCTGGGCGCGCTTATGCTCGACCGCGAGGCCCTGCCCATGGTGATGGACATCCTGCGGCCCGAAAGTTTTTACCTGGAGGGCCACCAACACATCTACCGCGCCATCATCCGCTTGTTTGAACGCTCGAATCCCGTGGATTTGCTGACCGTGACCGAGGAATTGAAAAAAGCCGGCGAACTCGACAAAATCGGGGGTGGCTATTACCTCGTTGAGCTCAGCAACCGTGTGGCCTCGGCAGCCAACATCGAATACCACGCCCGTATCATTGCCCAAAAACACATCCAACGAGAGCTCATCGGCGTGAGCACCCGCACCATTCGGGATGCCTATGAAGACACCACCGACGTGTTCAACCTGCTCGACGAGGCTGAAAAAGGACTTTTTGCCATCACGCAAAACAACCTCAGCCGTTCCTACGAAAGCATGGGCAGCCTCAGCAGCAAGGTGTTGAAACAGATTGAGGAGCTTTCCAAAAAAGAAGATGGCCTCACAGGCGTGCCCACGGGGTTCACGGATCTGGACCGGCTTACCTCGGGTTGGCAGCCTTCCGATTTGATCATTTTGGCGGCGAGGCCGGGTATGGGAAAGTGCTTGGGAAAAGGAACCAAAGTGTTGATGTACAACGGCGTACTTCGAAATGTTGAAGACCTTAAGCCCGGCGACCTGTTGATGGGCGACGATTCTACCCCACGCACCATCTTGTCTACCACCAAAGGCCAAGAAATGATGTATTGGGTGCGCCAAAACAAGGGCATCGACTATCGGGTCAACGAGAGCCATATCCTTTCACTCAAATGCAGCCGGACCGAATGGAGCCATCACAACGGGGATGTGTTGAATATCAGTGTAAAAGAATATCTACAAAAATCGGCAAAATTCAAGACCAATTATAAAGGCTACAAAACTG
This sequence comes from Saprospiraceae bacterium, assembly GCA_022842255.1. Lineage (GTDB taxonomy): Bacteria > Bacteroidota > Bacteroidia > Chitinophagales > Saprospiraceae > M3007. Next base: position 5,284 of record JALHPW010000072.1, read on the forward strand.
CGGTTGAGTTCGCCGAACAGCCCCTGCCTGTCCACCCGTATTTCCTAGGGCTTTGGCTTGGCGATGGCACCTCCGAAAGCAGCAGTATTGCAACGACAGACGCAGAAGTTGTTTCATACCTTGAATCCTATGCTTCAGAATTGGGCCTAAACTTGAAAAAGCAAAAACAGGAGGCCCATAAATGCCCTATTTACCGAATTTCGAACGATCGTCAGCATGCGATGGGGTTTTCCTTGCATGGATTGTTGCGCGAATTGGGACTGCTGGACAACAAACATATTCCACACACCTACCTGGTCAATTCTACCAGGAATCGGCTTCAATTGTTGGCTGGATTGATTGATAGCGATGGGCACTTCCTCGAACAATCCAATGGTTTTGAAATCACACAAAAAAGCCAGGCGTTAGCTACTCAAACCAAGTTTTTATGTGATTCCCTTGGCTTCAGGACTTCATTGACGGCCAAAAAAGCCCAAATTGCCTCAATAGGCTTCGAAACTATTGTTTGGCGTTTACGGATTTATGGCGATTTGGATAAAGTACCGGTACGAATTCAGCGCAAACAGCCCAACCCCTGGAAAAGCAAAGTCAATTGGCAAGTCACCGGCATCAAAGTGGAGGCCGATAAAATAGACGACTATTACGGCTTTGAATTGGATGGAAACGGACTTTTCCTGTTGGAGGATATGACCGTAACCCACAATACTTCCATGGTTCTCGCCGTGGCCCTCAACGCAGCCATGGATTTTGGCAAAGGGGTAGCCCTATTCTCCTTGGAGATGGCTTCTACACAGCTCGTTCAACGTCTCATCTCGATGGAATCGGAAATACCGGCCAGCAAATTCCGAAACGGAAAACTGGAGGACTACGAATGGCAAATGCTTCAAACCACCGTGGAGCGACTCAACTCCGTACCTATTTTCATCGATGATACCCCAGCCATCAACATCTTTGAACTCCGGGCAAAATGTCGGCGGCTCAAGATGCAGCACGACATCCAGTTGGTTATTATCGATTACCTGCAGTTGATGACCGGCTCGTCTGACAGTGGTCGGGGCGGCAATCGGGAACAAGAAATCGGCAGTATTTCCCGGGCACTCAAGTCCTTGGCGAAGGAACTCAACGTACCCGTCATCGCTCTTTCACAGCTCAGTCGCGCGGTAGAAGTGCGAGGCGGTAGCAAGCGGCCACAATTGAGTGACTTGCGCGAATCGGGAAGTATTGAGCAAGATGCTGATATTGTGTCGTTTATATATAGACCAGAATACTATCAAATACTTGAGGACGAGCAAGGCCAAAGCCTGAAAGGAATCGCAGAATTTATCGTGGCCAAGCACCGTAATGGGGCTTTGGATACGGTCAAGCTGAAGTTTACGGACACCTTTGCCAAGTTCAGCAATTTGGACGACCCTTCCTTTGCCGGATTATCCGACCCGCTCACAGGACCGTTCCAGCCGAGTGTTATTTCGCGTCAATCTCGGATGAACGATGAGGATATTCCTTTTTGATGAAGTGGTGAAGTGAGGGGTGATAAAGTGATGTTCGTAAAAATCAAGAACCCCGTCTGGTGTGTACCGGACGGGGTTCTTTGATGAGTAGCTGGATTCAAAGTGGACTGACCAAAACTAGTCAATGTTCTTCTTCTCCGCGTCACGCATTCCTTGACGGATTTCGTCTTCTACCGAGTTTTTGGCGCTGTTGAACTCGCGAATACCACGGCCAAGACCGCGCATGAGTTCAGGAATTTTTTTACCCCCAAAAAGCAGCAGTACCACCAGGAAAATAAGTATCAGCTCCGAGCCACCGAGGTTGCCGAGAAACAAAAGTGTAGCTGTCATAGTCGTTGAATTTGATTGTGGAAAAATCGAGCGCTTGCGCCCGGGACACCTTTGACCAATAAGGCTGCGCAAAGTTACATCCCGCGTTTGGCAATTCCTGTGACGAAGCTACAATTTAACCGTTTGGGGTTTAGAAAGTTTAGGGTTGAGTGGTTTAGGGTTGAGATGATTGAGCGAAGCCTCTAAACCCTAAACATCTAAACCCTAAACCACTAAACCCAACTACTCCGCCATCAACTTCCCATTTCCGACCAAGCGACCGTTTTGGGTGATTTTGAAGAGGTAAATCCCGGAAGGCCAATCCCCTTTTTTCAATTGGAAAAAAGCATTTTCTGATTCCATTATCCGTACCACATTTCCCCGCAGGTCATACACCTCCAAACGCAATCCGGCATTGTGCGACAGCCCTTTTACCTCCAAAATCGTCTGCTGATTAAACGGATTGGGCATTGCAACTACGGTTGCGTTAGGCGTTTCCGGCTGCCAGAGCCCCACCGTTATGAAATTCTCACCCAAACGATGGAAAGTAGTATTGGTAAAAATCGGGTCGTTAAAGTCAAAATAAATGGCGGCGGTATTCTCAATCCGGGTTTGGAGCGGGGCACCTAAACGTGGTTTGATGCTAAACTTGGCAAAACCGTGGGAAGCCACCTCGTTCGTGAAAGAATCCGGCAAAAGAATATCCTCGAATAAAAAGTGAACAATGCCCTGACCATTCAAATCGTATTGGTATGGATGGCTGCTGGCCCCAAAACGGATGGTAGTGGGATCCAGCCAACTGGACAACGTATCCACAATTTCCACCGTAAAGGCCGTATCGGTCCCCGTATTCTGGAAACGAATCAGGTACTCGATGTCGGTGCCGGGGCGGATGTAATGGTCCGCCCCGTAACCAACTGGGTAGCTGTGTTTATCGTTGGGGTCAAAAGACCCGATGTTGGTCGTACAATCAATATCTGTGCTGCTGGGTTCGTCCTGGGTGGTGAATTGATTGACAAAACCCGTTGAAAATGAAGAACTTGTAGCACATCCCTCCACAGAAAGCCCTACGGGTGCCGGATATGGGTGAAATGCTTCCTGCCCAACCTCTACCCGCCAGGTACTTCCGTTGGCAGGCACGGCAATCTCCATGCTCTCATTTTCGGCCAAAGGGGCCAAGGTACCTTGCCGGAACATTACTCCGTCTTCTACCACGATGTACCCAGAAGTATTGTTCATGGCGCCGGTACCGACATTTTTAATCACAAACCGAAGCGAGTCTGGATTGCAAATGCTGCTCACCTGCAAACTTGCTCCTGACCAGTTTGAGTTGGGCGGCACACAAAGTGAGTCAGGGTAGATGCTTACCTGTGAGCAATGTGTTTGCCCCAATACGGCATTGCAATTGACAAATACCTCGATGTTGAAGCTCCCACATTCACCGATGTCCAGCGTGCCGAGGTCAAATTGCAGGACGTTGCTTCCCAAATCCGTGTATGGTGCTGAGCTCGAAAGCACCGTCAGGAACGGGTCGAGTGCGACTGTAACATATGCATCTTGTGCGGCAGCCGTCCCTTGGTTGCAATATTCGACGTGGTAAAAATTGCCAGAAAAACAACGCCGTAATTTGTTCGTGCCCATGCTGACGGTAAGCGCCGGACAAATAAAGGCAGATTTAACCGGGAAGTCCCCAGCCGCAATGGTGTCGCCCGCTGTGTTCAACGTTACCGGAGCGCCGCCCGGACAAATGGTCCACAATGCATTTGGGACAAACACGCTCATGGAATAGGTGCCAATTGGAACCCCAACATGATATTGCCCCTGCGCATCGGTCACGCCATACAGGGTATCGTTGGCGCCTTCAGCCCGGACAATCCAGCCCGCCAGACCAGGCTCTCCGGCGTCCAGCGAGCAACTTTCGTCCTCATCGTGTACTACGCGGCCTTTTAAGACACCGCAGGCCCCACCACCACTCAGATTTACCGTGTAATCCTTAACAGCAGTACAGCCGCTTAAATCAGTGACAATAAGGCTATAAACACCCGACAAACTTACCGTAACAGCAGGTGTGGTAGCACTGAAACCATTGGGGCCAATCCATTCGTAACTAAATCCTGGAACAGTAGGCCCTGTGATGGTTTCATTGGTGCAGTCGTTGGATAGGGAGAGGATGTCAAATGCAAGTTGCGCAGGCTCACTTACAACCAGACAAGATGTTGAGGTACAGCTGTTTACATCCGTTACCGTAACACAGTAGGTGCCTGCAACCAGGTTTGTCAAATCTTGGGTATTTGCTGATGGAGGGAGCCAATTGTAGGTGTAAGGCGAAACACCGCCGTTTACCGCCAAGTCAATCGAGCCATTACTTCCGCCAAAGCAGGAAACCGGGGTAATGGAATTTGTCAAAACGATGGCTGAAGGCTGGTTAATAGTAGCACTTGCCGTTATTGTGCAGCCATTGATATCCGTTATGGTCACCGTATAGGAGCCCGCTGTCAAGCCGGAAAGGTCTTGAGTAACATTGTTATTAGACCACAAGTAGGTATAAGGAGGAGAGCCACCTGCTACACTCAGGTTGATGGAGCCATTGCTGCCACCATTACACAACACATTCGTCACTGTGGTAGTAGCTAGAATAGTAGACGATTGCCCCACCGTCACACTGACGGTATTGCTGCAAAAATTGACATCGGTGACCGTGACAGTATAGGTTCCCGGAGACAAGTTATTCTGATCCTCGTTCGTCACGCCATTGGACCACAAATAGGTATAAGGCGAAGTCCCCCCACTCACCGTCAAATCAATCGCACCGTCACTCCCATTGCAGGAAGCATCGGTTACCGTAGTGGAGAGGATGGGAGCATTGGCAATAGAGCCTACATTGAAAGTCTCCACTGCGGTACAGGCCCCGCCCGCACTGACCGTAACCGAGTAAGTACCTGATGACAAGCCAAATATATCTTCCGTGGCCTGACTGCCTGACCAATTATAAGTGTAATTCCCGGCAGGTGTCACGCTCAAATCAATGCTGCCATTGCCAGAAAAACATGCTGAATTTGCCATTACAATCCCGGAGAGGGAAATAACAGGATCAAAATTGTCAACCAGGACGCTGGTAGTATTCGAACACCCGTTCGAACCCGTCACCGTAACATCATATTGCCCAGACGTAATATTGAAGAGGTCTTCTGTTGTGCTTCCATTGGACCAAAGATAGGTAAAGGGGCCTGCCCCTCCCGTTACGTCGAGGTCAATCATCCCATTGGAAAAACCACAGGTCGATGCGGTTGGGATGACGGACAAGTTTGGGGCATTGGGGTTGTCTGGGACAAAATAGGTTGCCACTTTCGAGCAGTTCGACCCATCGGTTACGGTTACAGAATAATTGCCTGAGGAAAGATTGTTGATGTCTTCGGTTGCTATTACACCGTTCGACCATTGATAGTTGTAAACACCGGGGGGTGTCACCGTCAAATCAATAGCACCAGTGGACTGAATGCAGCTATTCGATGGCACAACCGTAGCATTTAGCACAAAACTTACACTTTGACCCACCTGAACGCTTGCTGTCTCTGTACAATTGGCCCCACTGGTAACGGTCACCGTGTAGGTCCCGCCCACCAAACCTGATACATCCTGTGTAGTTGGACCAGTCATCCAAAGATAGGTATAGGGGCCGATACCGCCTTGGACAGAAAGATCGATGGAACCATCGTTTCCATTGCAAGTAGCATCGGTGGCCACCAAATTGAGGGTAAGTCCAGAGATATAGACAATGGTCGCACTGGTCGTCTTTGTACAGCCTCCTAGGTCAGTAACCGTAACCGTGTAAGTTCCAGGGGTTAAATTAAGGATGTTTTGAAATGTCGACCCATTAGACCACTGATACGTAAAAGTGCCACTACCGCCATTGACCGTCAAGGCAATAAACCCACCATTGGCGCCACATTCGTCATTCACCACGAAAGTCGAAAGCGCCATATCGGGGGCCTGTACAATGGTCGCGCTGGCGGTTTGGCCGCATTGTGGGAATTCACTCACCGTTACGGTATAGGTGCCTGGCGCCAAATTGGTCAAATCCTGGCTGAAAGTGTTGTTACTCCAATTATAGATATAATTCCCTCCACCTCCTGTTACTGTTAAATCGATTGAGCCATTGTTCAGACCACAGGAGGCATTTGTCGGCACTGCCGTAGCCATAATTGTAGCCCCCGACTGTCCCACCACCGTAGAAAAGGACTTAGTGCAGCCATTGGCATCCGAAATGGTTACAGTGTATGTACCTGGGCAACAATTCAAGTGGTCTTGTGCAGATACGCCAGTACTCCAAAAATATTCAAAAGGTGGTGTGCCACTTGTAATTGTTAAATCAATAAAGCCATTACAAGGGTTGCCCCCGGTGCAAGTGGCACTGGTTGGCACCAACGTGGCATTCAAGTTAAAATCATTGCCCACCGTTGCACTGGTAGTCTGGGTGCAGCCCGTGGCGTCGGTTACGGTTACCCAATATACCCCGGCAGGCAAATTATTCAGGTCTTCCGCGATTTCTCCCGTACTCCAAGCAAAATCCAATGGAGCGACACCCGCTGTCACGGTAAGGTCAATGGCGCCCAGTGAACCTGTACATGAATTTATGTTGGTAACCACGGCACTCAGTGCCATCGGGGATGTATTTGAAAGCGAGACATTCAGGATTTCCGTGCAAGTAGCCAGCGCATACGTGACGGTTACGGTGTAGTTGCCTTCAGCCAGATTATTCAAATCTTCGGTAGTTGCCCCAGTACTCCACGCGAATTCAAAAGGCCCAAAAACCCCGGTGAGCACCAAGTCTATGGCCCCGTTGTTGCCAATACCGCAAGTAGGGTTTGTTGTCAAAGCTTCGAGATCCAAGGTAGAAGTGTCTTTGACCACCAACTCGGCATAATAATTACAACCTGTTGCGTCCATCACGGTCACAGTATAAGTACCTATACCCACATTGATGATGGCAGCATTCGTCCCTCCGTTTGACCACAAATAGGTGTAGGGGCCCGTGCCTTGCGACATATTCACCGCTGCGATGCCAAGCTGCCCCGTACAAGAAACATCCAGGATGGAATGGTTTTGTGCAGGGATTGCAGGGCCTGGGAACACTTTCACGTCATCAAAAATCGTACAGCCGGTGTTCAGGTCCGTCACAGCAATTCGGTAGGTGCCAGGCGCATCCACTACAGGGTTGAGTGTATTGGTTCCGGCGACGAATTGCCCATCCGGTGTCGACCATTGGTAGCTGTACTGAACGCCTAAAGATGAGGCAGACCCATCCAAGGTCAGCTGCCCGCCACCACAGGGCAAGCCCGTATCAGGCCCTGCATTCGCAACCGGCGGAGCCTGGCCGCCCACTTGCATTTCATCCTCCGCAAAACACCCATTTAAATCATTGATAACGAACAAGGTATACACACCCGGCTTGTTCACTGATGGGAATTGTTGAAGCGAATTGCCACCCACGCCATTGGTGATACCTGGGCCTGACCAATTGTACAGGTAGTTTGCACCTGTCGAAGAGTTATTACCTCCGATGGTCACTTCGGGGGTTTGGCAGTTT
>JALHPW010000073.1:0-3039 GCA_022842255.1 Saprospiraceae bacterium
TCCCAAGCTAACTTAGCAGCTACCTCATTGTATCGTGCCGTGGAGGTATCGTTGTGAAAAGCATGGTTGACCCCCTCATAAACGTATTGTTCGTAGCGGATTCCTGCGGATTTTAAGGCATCCTCATAGGCACCCATGCCTGCATTGACACGTTCATCAAGTCCACCGTAATGTAATTGTACGGCTGCCTTGATTTTGGGCACGTTGGCAAGTTCGGGCTGCCGGCCATAAAACGCGACCGCAGCCCGCAGATTCGGTACCTGAATTGCCAGATTGTTCGACATCGCTCCACCCCAGCAAAACCCAACGCAGCCAAACCGGCCATTGCAATCCTTTCTGGTACTCAGATAATCAAAAACCCGGATAAAGTTTTGGAGCGAATCCTCGGGTTTAAGCGTGGTGAAAAGTTGCCGGGCATCGTCCTCATTGGCGGGGGTGCCGCCCAAGGGTGCAAGGGCATTGGGCGCAATGGCTAAATAGCCCGCCAGCGCAGCCCGCCGCGTCACGTCTTCGATATGGGCATTTAGTCCACGATTCTCATGGATAACTACCACCGCAGGGTACGGTTTTGCTTTTTGGGGCCGCGCTACGTAAGCTTTCATCTCTCCTTGTACGCCAGGGTAGTTGATATACTCGGTAAAAAGCCCGTTTGCAGAAACCTTTTGTGCCGGGGCGCATCCCGTTTCGAGCAAAGGCAAAAGCCCCAAAGCGACTGCCATGCTGCCCGTGATACGGGCCAGTCGGGTCAGGAATTCCTTACGACTCAGTGGTTTATGCGTGTACTCGTCGTAAAGGTTTATGATTTGCTGGTCCATGTGGATAGGGTGAATTGTGTGGTGAATGATATACGGTAAAGGGTTGATGAGGGTTTATAGGGTTGATGGGGTTTATATTTTGCGCTCGAGAAGTGGACAATCCCTGCTGTTTGAGTGCAAAATATAAACCCCATCAACCCTATAAACCCTCATCAACCCTTTGTAAATCGCAATTCGTCAATTGACAACTTCAATCCATTTCCCGGGCTGAACCGCGCGAATACGGTTGTCGTACATCGCCTCACAGGCTACCGCAGGCAGATAGTACTTTCCTGCATAAGCGGCATTCAACTGAATGCGGTAGGTCCGAGATTGACTTGCGTTTTTGTCGTTGCTCCAGTTGAACGGCATATCGAAATAAGTGAACACCCGATCGTCGCGGACATCCTGATAATCCATCGGGTCAGACGTAGAGCCGCCCACGAGGTTCATACGTGTGTTCAGGATTTCCCAGCCGGAGGCAAATATTTGCGATAGGGCCAATTCATTGAAATCAAAACGCATAGCCGAGGTCCGCGTCACGGTCACTTCCGCGAGGAAATCAGTGCCTTGTTTGAGTTTGCCAGGGTCAATTGCCGAGCCTTTCAAATCCGTATAGCGTACCGCAAGTGAGATGTTGCTGCTTTCAGCAGGCACGTCGGCAGAGGATGGCCGGCCTCGCATCACAATGCGGCTATACAGTTTTTGTTTGCTCAGGTTTTTGACCGATACGCCACCTGATACTTCGTCGCCCAAGGGGTAGAGATAGTAAGAGGTGCTGCTATTTACCGGGATTTCGCGACCACCAGCTTTGATGACAAAGTCGGATTTTTCACCAAAAGTGGCTTTTTTGGCGTATTTACTCAGTGCTCGAAGACAAGTTCCAATCTCTTGTGTGGAAAACCAGCGAGCAGCGTCGCCTACCTGGGTTGCTACCTGGAGGGCAGTTTCGAGACCGCGTTTGTTGTCACCCACTGCCGTCAAGGTTTCAAGCCTTAGGGCCAAATCACGCAAATCCGAGCCGTAGGTGTAGCCCCACCAGGTATAACCGAATTTTTTGTTGGTTGCATCATTCAGCAAATCCCGAGCGGCTTCGTTTTTGCCCGCGGTTGCAAATGCAGCGGCCAGCAAGGATGCCGAGCTTTCGTACTTGGTCTTCTTTTCGCGCAAACGGTTCATGCCAGGAAGGTCTGGTTTGCCTGCCAAGGCCAGGGTATACAACCGATACGCTTGCGACATCTCGTTGTCGTGGTGCCACCAACCATGCGGGTCATTGTCGGTGCCAGGTTCCCAAGTACGGGAGGTTTTGGTTTGATATTCAATCCATTTGTCGAGCAATTGCTGTGGCACGGCATAGCCCCTTGCTTTGGCTTCCATCAGGAAGTGCCCTGCGTAGGTGCCACCCCAATCGGCAATTTCGCTCGTGCCTGCCCAATAACTAAACCCACCGGAAGACAACTGAAAGTTCTGCAATTTGGCAATGGCAGCCTCCACATTTTTACGGATTTCCTGTTGTTGCTTATCGGTGAGCGGCGCAATCAAATCCACATACAGTTGCGGGAACGCTGCCGACGTGGTCTGCTCGATGCATCCGTGTGGATAACGAATCAGATAGTCGAGTTGTTTGGAAAGGTTTATCGGTGGGATGCTGCTGATTTCCAACACCGCAGCCTCCAGGTCGCTAAAGTCGGTTGATTTGGCAGTTTGGGTCCAGGTTTGGCCTGGGTCGATGGTGCCGTCCAATACCCGTGTGATGACCGGATTGGGGTTCCGAACCTCAATTTCAATCTCCGAAGTGGCCGTTTCACCACCGCCGGTAGCGGAGATGTTGAATTTGGCAACCCCTGTTTTATTCCCAACCTTCAGGTCAAAATAAGTCATTTTTTGACCCGGTTCACTAAAGCTCAGACTGTTGGAACCGCTGGCCACACTTACCAAACCGCTGGTTTCCCGAACGTTCACCGTAGCATTGTTCACCGATTTTTCCATGGCAAATACCTCCACAGGCAAACGCAAGGTCTCGCCCGGGCCCAATACCCTGGGCAGTGTAGGCATAATCATCAATGGCTTACGAACCGGACAGGTTTTTTCGGCATTGCCATAGGCACCTTCGCCTCCTGCCCCGGGCGCCGAAAGCACGGCCATCACGCGGACCGAACCCACGTAGTTTTCGATTTTCAAACGGTGTTTGGCCACCTGACCTTTCTCCAATTTGAATGGCCCAAGGTGAATCACACAGGGTTTG
>JALHPW010000073.1:3049-12625 GCA_022842255.1 Saprospiraceae bacterium
GCCTTTTGGTTGATCCCGTCACCCCCTATTGCCAGGATTCTGGAAAGTTCTGCGCCATAGGCCCCCAACACATAATCGTATATGTCCCACGTCTTTACACCATGCGCCTCGCGGGCATAAAATTCGCTCCATGGGTTGGGTGTTTTGAATCGGGTAAGGTCCAACAGGCCCTCGTCTACCACATCGAGCGTGTACACACAAGCTTTGCCACCTTTCTCGCGAAGCGATATGTTGAAGAATTCGTCGGGCTTCAACTGGTCGGGCATGTCGAGTTGGGCTTCCAGGTGCGTACTGGCGTTTTCTACGTTCACTGGCGTTACGCCATACATCCGAATTGGCAGGTCGTTTTTGGTTTGCGCATGGGGCTGAATCAAGCTAACGTGGGCGTACACCGTAGGCGCCATGTTCTTCTCAGCCTTGAATTTCAGGAAGTTATCCCCAGCCACTGCATCAAACCACAGGTGTTTCGCCACGCGGGTGCCCGTTTCCAGGGTGAGCAGAATCCGTCCGTTTTCACTGGCGGGAACTTTCAGCACCACTTCATCCCCAACGTTGTATTTTTCTTTTTCGACCGTGAATGGCAACATCGCGGCGGCATTGCGGCTTTGGATATCGTCCAATTGCTCTGGTTGGCCAGCCCAGAAAAAGTCGCCAGCCGTGTGGCCTTCTTCGGTATCGGCGATGCGCACGAGGTAACGGCCCCAGCCGCTCGGCTTCACACTCCAGGAGGCTTGCCCACGAGCATCGGTGGTCAATTCAGCATGGGCCACGGCGTCGTTGAGTTCGCTGCTATTGAACTGCCCGATGCCTGATTCAGCGTCATCGTCCCACCACCAACGCCAATCCACGCGGTACAGTGCGACTGTGACTTTATGATTCGGTACTGGTTTGCCCATATTGTTCAGCACGGCAAAATTCACCTTGCTGCTACCGTTCCGGTCCAAGGTTTTGCTGCCCCATTTGTCGGTTGGGATGAATACCCCCACAAAACGTTCGTACGGCAATACGTCGAGCGCAAAATTGTCGGTACTAAAATCGCCGCCCGCTTCGAAAGCGCGGACTTTGAAATTGGCAATGAGTTTGCCAGGGGCTGCGCTTACCTGTCCGATTTTGAGTGGCACAATTGCCTGACCGTTCTGGTCAAGGTTGGCATCGAACAATACCTCTGGTTCGGAGTGGAAATACCGCGATGGGTCGTCGAATGCATAGCCTTTGTAGCCGGTGAATTCGGTCTTGACCGAGCGCACCTGCATTTCCACCGTTGATTTCAGGTTTTGCGCCGTGGCACCATGCAACCAGTTGACTTTCAGGTTTCCATTGATGCCTTGACCTTCCCCGCCGATGGCAAAATCATTGGCGGTCAGGAATGCACGGGGGCCAAAATTCAGGTCCATTTTCAAACGGTTGGGTTTCACCGTTTCAATCTTCACCTGTTTGGTAAAGGTCGCGCCCCCTACCATGACTTTGGCGTTCCAGTTGCCCGTTTTGGCTTCGGCGCGCGTGTTGCAATAGAAAGGGTACACACCGTTCACACCTGAGGACGAAACCGTGCGGTATTGTAAGGAGCCGCTTGGGTCGCGGAGCTCAAATACAACCGGGTGCCCCTGTGGCAAACGACCAGTTTTGTCTTCCAAAACAAAGTTCAAAAAGAGCGAATCCCCTGGGCGCCATACGCCACGTTCGCCATAAATAAAGCCTTTCAAACCCTTTTGCGATTCTACACCGGCCACATCGAAGCGGCTGAGCGACAGGGCGTTACCATCGGCCATGCGGAGGTAGCCACGCCGACCCTGGCCGGTAGCCACCGCCAAAAACGGCGTCTCGCGCAAACCTTCCACCATCACCGTGCCATCGCCCTCGGTGCGGGTTTTGGTGATGGGCTGGAGTTGAAAACTCAACAATTCAATGTCAATGCCGCTCACCGGCTGGGCCGTATGCAAGTCCGTTACGGCCAAGAAAAGCGAGCCATCGCGACCGCGTTTGGCGGTAAGGCCCAGATCGCTGACAAACACGTTGCGTTTGCTGAAGTGTTCGGCGTTGTAATATTCTTTGGAGCAGGGCACCTCGCGGTTGTCCCAGTTGTAATCATCTCCTTCTTCCCACCAATAGTCGCTGTCGCCTTCGTCCCAATAAATGCCACGATAGCCGCCGAAAATGCTTTTTACGACGCCATCTTCATTGTCCTCATCGCTTTCGCCGACTGCGATTGAAGCCGTTGGGCAGGTTGTATAATCCATTTTAAAGGCCAGGCGGACCTGATAAATCGCGCCAGGGTCCTTTTGGATCATGTCCTTGAGGTCGAGTGCATACCGTTGCCAAACCTTGGAGGAAGCATCCGGGTTGATGGCGGCGAGGTCGAATTTTTTCTGCAAAACGATTTTCCCTACGCGTTGCAATTCCTGTTCGCCTTCGATTTCGTTGACTTGCAGGAATTGTAAGATGTTGGAATTGAATATTTTAAACACCTCGACATCGACAGCGGTCAGACCAACTGCTTCAAAGGGGAAAATTACGCCCCCACCAGTCTGCTGCGGGATAATCGCACCACGGCCCACGAGTCGGACGCCGGGCTTGAGGTCTTCAAACACCAAAGGCCATTCACTGGCCTGGTTGAGGTTTTGTCCGGCCGAACTGCGGATACTGCCATCCAGCAGCACTTTTTTGGCGCCCGTGATGCGTCCTTCCGGATACACACGCACAAAATTGCCGTCGGATACATAGCGCAATTTGCCCGTATAGTTGTCGATACGAACCAAACCCGCCAGGTCCTGCGCAGCAGAAATCGGGTCGGAGAAGTTGAGCAAAACGTATTGTTCTTCTACCTGAACCGCCTTGGCAGACAGTACCACGAATTCGCCAAAGGGTGGAACAGGTTGTTCTTCGGCCACCTTTTTTTCTACCCCAATCGGCGCGCCCGACCAAGCAAGTTTGACTGCGCTGGCGGCTTTGGAGCGTTCCACGCCTACTACCGTCCAATCATGCGAACGGCCGTCCTGGCTGTGTTTCCAGCTCACCAGCAGGGCTTTGTTGCCTTGTTTGGCTGCGAACATCTGCTCGATTTTGGCGGCTTCGCAGGCTTCGTTGACGTGGACACGACCCGTTACGCGTTGTAGGCGTGGGTCGTTTGGGTCGATGGATAGGCCGTCGGTGACCACATCGTAGGCCAGTTCGCGCACATTGAAGTCAAAATCGAAGCTGCGGGCCAGGCTGGGCGCGTCGGAGTAGATTCGTTTGAGCGACACACTGGCGGTGTAGCGTTTTCCGGGCGTAAGGGCTTTTGATGGGGTGAGTTTAATGGTGCGGTCGTCTTCCCACACAGCTTTGCCTTCGATTTTTGGGTCGGTGGAAAACACGCTGGCGGGCACGTCTTTGCCTACCTGCTCCTGCGAGACGGCGGCATTGACAAAACGGACGCGCACCACATCGTCGCGGCTGATGGAGCCAGAGGTGAAGGCATAGATGTATTTGGAAACGGCCTCGTAGTATGCCTCGTTTTTGACGACTCGTTGGCTACGAATGAGGAGAAAGAGGCCAGCAGCAGCGGCTGTGGCTAAAAGGGCATAGATGACTTGCTTTCGCATGACTTGGGTGAAAATGGATAATTGTGAACGATGAACGATGAGCTATGAACGGTGGAGGGAAGGGTTCATGGTTCGTCGTCTTAGAACGGTTTGGTGGGATAAAAGTAGCATACTTTACCGCTGACAAAGAAGCAGATGAGCTTGGAAAATATTAAACGTTGGGGCTTGGGTAGAATTCGTGGGTAGAATGGAAGCTTACAGCCCTAAAGAAACCCAATACCCCCCCAACAAAGCCACCCCATATCCCAGATACCATTTCCAATCCAGCCAATCGCTCGTTCGTACGCCGTGTTTTTGCTCTAAAATCCAGATTAACCCAAGTTTTTCCACCCAATAGGAAAGCACTACCGAGAAAGCCAAGCCCGGCAATCCCCAAAAATGGATGAACACAAAACCGAGCACAAACTTGACGCACAACTCCGCCACACTGACCCAAAAAATACTCCTCGAATCTCCTTTGGACAGCACAATGGAAGCGGGCAAAAGCACCCGACTCGCCAAAGTGAGCAGGTAGATGTTGAACAAACCCGCACTGGCTGCAAAATCCTGATTGAATACAAGAGGAAAAAGCGGTTTGCTAATGCACAACAAGATGATAGTCAGTGGGAAAAGCCAATGCATGAGTCGCCGGGATTTGACTTTCAACGCTTCCAGTCCCTCTGCTGGCGAACCGGTCAGCAACGGAATCATGGCTACCCCCAAAGCCCCTACGAGTGCCGTGGCCAGCGGGAATTCCCGGGCACCGTATCGATACACGGCGAAGACGGCCGGGTCGCCGAAATGCCAGCCCACCAGCCAGTTGTCGAAGAGCAGCATCAGGTTGCTCACCACATTGCTCAACATGAGGGGGGCGCAAAAAATCAGGTAAGACAGGATGATTTTTTTGTCAAAACCTACGCGACCAAATCGCAGGGCCAGCCCGGCCGTCCAGACAAATTTCAACCCGCTCAAAACGACCAGGGCAGTGATGCTTCCTTCTAGTCCGAAACCCATTTGGATGGGGACAATCAAGGCCAAAATATGGAGTCCAAAAGTAACCGCCCCCCAGGCCACGATGCTGCGCGGACGTTCTTTCAACAGGTAAAAATACTCGACTGGGAACGTTGGTAAATTCAACAGCAGATACAGCGCAAATAATTTGAAATGCGGCACCTCAGGCAGCCCGGTCAGCGCAGGGGCAATCCATTGTTCTCCCAAAAACAACAATAAAAATAGCGCGGTGGCAATGCCAAAAAACAACAAAAACTGATTGAAAATGAAAGATTTACGCGCAGTCTCGTCCAGTTTGGAATACACCGGGGCAATGCCTTGTAATAGCCCGTTCACCCAAAAAAAAGTGAAGGTGGTGCCCAGGTACAACAACATTTCCCAAGCCCCGATTTCTGCTGTGGGCAGACCACTTTTGGCGAGCAGGATACCTGTAAGCACAGCCGAGCCGAGCCGCATGACCTGGAAGAGTTGCAGCGCCAAGGTGGGGGAGAGGTTGTTGAATGTGGTCAATTTTTTGAATGTGGTCAATATGGTTTAATGTGGTCAATTTGTTTAATGTGGCCAATGAGGTCTAAGTTTTACTAAAGCCAAAGCAAAGTGGTTTTGAGGATTGAGTTTTTATAATCAATTAAAAACCTAGGTGTTTCAATCAACCAAATCATCAAAATCACTTTAATCACAGTAAAATTTCTTCGGCCAACTGCGTGGCGAAAAAGGGTGCAAGCAAGGCTCCCTTCGTTCCTAAACCATTGAATATAAAAACATTAGGATTGATTTTACTACGCTCCACCACAGGCCTTCGGTCAATCATCGTAGGTCGGATGCCCGCTACGTGATCTACAATTTCAAAGGGTTCTTCAAACATTTCATTCAGGTACCCAAGGATGTATTCTCGCCCTTCCGTACTTGGCAAGGTATCCTCAAAATGCCAGCGGTAGGTACTTCCAACCCAAAATGTGCCATCGCCCATGGGGACGAGCAACATGGTTTTTTTGAGCATGTCGGAGGGGGGAAGGGGGGCCTCGCGGCCTGGAAACCGGATAATCAAGGCTTCCCCTTTGGAAACCCGAAACTGGGCATCGGGGAAAAATGGATTGGCCGTTGCCCGCCATCCCTCGCAAAAAACAATGTGGTCGTAGGTTTTAAACAAGCCCTCAACCGCTTGATATTCAATATTTTGTTCAATGAAAGTTCCTAATGCTTGTAGTTTTTCCCGAAAGGCTGCTACCAGCTGCGGAAGTTTGGCCCGTGCGGATTGACGAATGACACCAAAACCAAAGCCGGGTTTTAAGAAGGGCGACCAAGCACCGGCATCCTTGCTTTCTCCCAAATGGTCCGAGTACTCTGGTTGGGCGCATCGAATAGCCCAATCGTTGGCTTCTTCCGGGGTGCCCAGCAAACGCAGGGTAGGGCGTTCTTCCCAAATAGAAATGCCGAGATCCTGCTCAAGTTGTTGGTAAACGGATTTTGCTACTGGGTAAAACTCATCAAACCTCCAGGATTTCACAAATCGTTTCCCGGTTACCGGATTGATGATGCCAGCGGCGGCAATGGAAGAAGAACCTGCCAGGTTCCCGTCCGCAATATACACTTCACAACCTCGCTTTTGAAGCGACCAAGCCAACAAGGTTCCCGCTATGCCTTGGCCGATAAGGAGGATTTTCATTTTTAAGTTTATAGGGTTAATGAGGGTTTATGGGGTTGATTATCAACCCCATAAACCCTATCAGCCATTTTATTTATACCTCCGGCGAACCAGTTTAATAAACGCCTTGGCGATGTCCAGGCGCTTTTTGTCGGTCCAGGTGTATTGCACTGCACAGTTGAGCACGATATAATCGCGGGCTTGCTCAAAGTTGGAAAAGTCGTTGAGCGCAGCAAGAGCCGTTTCGAACGATTTGCCGTCGCCGGCGAAAAGCTCGCTGGTATAGAGCAGGCGGTCATTGAGTGCGATGGCTTTTTTGAGGTCGGCAATGGCAGATTCAGCCAGTTTTTCGGAGAGTTCCTTGGCCTGTTTTTCCTCAAACAAGACGTCCAGGCCGCCAGCGGAAGGCGCAACAGTTCGCGGTGGCGCTGGCTTGGGTTCTTCCACAGGCGGCGGCGGTGGTGCTGGTGCCGGTGGTTCCTCACGAGCCGGGGGTGGTGGGGCTGGCGGTGGAACTTCCGCAATCACAGGCGGCGGTGGCGGTGGTGGGGCAATCTCTACGGGAGGCTCTACCACCGCGGGACGATGGGGGTGCCGGATGGGCGGTGCAGGCTCCACTTTAGGGGCCACATAAGCAGTTGATTCCGAGAGGATTGCGTCGTATAATTCACGGATATAAGAGGCCATGATGTCCACATCGATTCGGGCCGTATTTTCCGGGTCCTTGCTCAGTCGTGCAAACTCGCGGTTGAGCTTGTCGAGATAAATTTTTGTTTTTTGAAAATCCATTAGCGGGAGGGTTTGGTGACAGTGCCTATTTTCACCGGCGAATTTCCGATTTTTTTGCAACTAGCCAAGGGAAAGTTCGAGGTCGTAAGACCCTCGAACTACGAATGTCTCAGTAATTAGTTCTCAAGTTGAGGTCTTTTTTGTCACGAACTACACGAATTAATTGGTGCAAATCCGTGAAATTCGTGGCTTTCAATCATTTAAAACCGTTGTATCGTGTTTCTAGAACCACATTTTAAAGGCCAACGCAGTGGCTGGATAGAGGTCGTTTGCGGCTGTATGTTTTCTGGTAAAACAGAAGAACTCATCCGGCGACTGCGGCGTGCCAAAATCGCCGAGATGAAAGTCGAGGTGTTCAAACCCAAAATCGACACCCGCTACGACGAGGTTGCCATCGTGTCGCACGATACCACGTCGGTGTTGGCTCAGCCCGTCGGACATTCCTCCAAACTCCTGGAAATCAGTGAAGAAACCACCGTGATAGGCGTTGATGAGGCCCAGTTTTTTGACATGGAATTGCCCGCAGTCTGCCAGGAGCTTGCCTTGCGGGGTGTGCGGGTCATTTTGGCTGGCTTGGACATGGACTATCGCGGCGAACCCTTTGGCCCCATGCCCGCGCTGCTGGCGGTAGCTGAATACGTGACCAAGGTCCACGCGATTTGTGTGCACTGCGGAAACCTTGCCACCCATTCCTACCGTTTGGCCGACGAGGATTCCGTTGTTTTGCTTGGCGAAAAAGGGCAGTATGAGCCTCGTTGCCGGTCTTGTTACCATATGGGGAATATTTTGAGGTTAAAATAACGGCACATCATATACGACAACCTCCTCCCCTCCCAAGCAGCAAACTTAAGTCCAGGGAAGGCCTTAGACAATCTTTCCAAAAGTGTCCTTTTTTTCTGTTGAGTCAAGCTTGAGCTTTGCTGAATACAAATCAAGTTTATTATGAAAAAGTCCTTTTCTTTTCTCGTTTCAACTATTTGCATCTTTGGAACAAGCATCGCTCAGTTCACCTCACCCACCATCGAATGGCAAAAAACCATTGGGGGCAGCCAATATGACGAACTCCGCAGCCTAAAACGAACCTCTGACGGCGGCTATATCCTGGGTGGGTATTCCGCATCCAATATTTCTGGTGATAAAACAGAAAACAGTCAAGGGTTTGAAGACTATTGGGTGATAAAGTTGGATGCATCGGGTACCATCGAATGGCAAAACACCATTGGCGGTAGTGGCTCCGACCGGCTTTTCGACCTGCAACAAACGGCAGACGGAGGGTATATCCTTGGTGGCAATTCCGATTCCGGTATATCTGGTGACAAAACCGAACCTAATCAAAGTTCCAAAGATTATTGGGTACTGAAACTGGATGCCACTGGCGCTATTCAATGGCAAAAAAACATTGGTGGTTTTGGGCCAGAAATACTCTTTTCGGTCCAACAAACAACCGACGGTGGCTATATTCTTGGCGGGACTTCCAAAAACAGTTATGCAGATTATTTTGTGGTAAAATTAAACAGTACGGGTGCCATTCAATGGCAGAAAACCATCAGTGGCCAATATGACGACTGGCTCATCTCGCTCCAACAAACAGCGGATGGTGGCTACATTCTTGGCGGGTATTCCGCATCCAATATTTTTGGGGATAAAACAGAAAACAGCCAGGGTGAAACAGATTATTGGGTAGTTAAACTGAATTCCACCGGGGATATTCAATGGCAAAACACCATCGGCGGAAATGCAGCAGACAACCTCCATTTTATTCAACAAACCCCCGATTGGGGTTATATTCTTGCCGGGTATTCAGCTTCTGGTATTTCTGGCGATAAAACTGAGGGTAAGCGCGGCATCCTTGATTATTGGGTGGTCAAGTTGGACGTTCTCGGTGCTATTCAATGGCAAAAAACCATTGGGGGGAGTGGCATTGATGTACCCGAACAAATACAACAAACCTCCGACGGGGGATATATCATTGGAGGGAATTCCGATTCTGGTATTTCCGGCGACAAAACTGAAAGCGGCCATGGAGGCGACGACTATTGGATTGTAAAATTGGACGCCCTCGGGGCCATCCAATGGCAGAAGACTATCGGCGGCAGTGGTCTCGACCGGTTTTATTCCCTACAGCAAACTGCCGATAAGGGGTATATCCTGGGTGGTTTTTCTGGATCCAATATTTCCGGGGATAAAACGGTGAATAGCCACGGTTCCAATGATTTTTGGGTTCTAAAAATTGCCCCCGAAACCGTACCTACAGAAGAAGCACTGAACGTCCTATCAGGCCTTACCATTTATCCAAACCCTGCCTATGATGTCCTCTTCGTGCAAACGGACGAGGAAACAACTTTGCAATTGCAAAATGCCTTTGGACAAATACTCTCTTCTCAGACCATTCAGGGAGAAGCCAAAATAGACCTCGCGCGCTATCCAAATGGCATTTATTTCCTGGTGGATATGGAGACAGGAATTGGGCATAAGGTCATAAAAAACAAGTAATACTCGACTTTCGCTCAAGTTGTTGCGCGACCGGAACGGGAACTGACCGGGTGACTGCCAGTCACCCGGTCAGTTCCC
>JALHPW010000074.1:0-617 GCA_022842255.1 Saprospiraceae bacterium
GTAAGATTGAAAAAACATTGCGTTCACCAATGTCAAACCCGCCATCCGGGAAATAAACGGTCTGGTTCATACCGGTTTTGAAGTAATCGAACGAAACCAAAACCTGGCTTTGGCGGGAAACGACGTACCCCAATCGGGCGCCAGCGCTCCAGTTCAGCCCAAAACTTCCCTCACCTAGTTCATCAGAATTTTGAAGCCCCTTGTTGTTGGAAGTGGGGCCGCTGAGCGCTGGGAAGGAATGGAATTCGCCTTGGAGACTGATTTTTTTGCCCAAATAGCCGGGTACTTGGCAAAACCCAGTCATGCTGCCCCCAATGAGCAGAAACAGCATCAATAGTGTTCTTGACATAAAATTGGATTTGGATAGCTACCGGCCAGAACGCGTAGTCATGCTTTCATTCGATTCTAATCCGCCAGGGAAAGAATTTTGAAGTTGGTTGGCATGCGCTATCCCGTGATGGGGGTGAATAGCTACAGTTTTGGAATGAATGAGTAAGTTTTTGTATTTTATCGGATAGGTTCAAAAACCTTACCAAAAATCAGCGATTTTATTTTAAATATCCTGACTATCCTCATATTGTACAGTGGTGGTAAAATTGCCCCGGTCTTCAGGCCGG
>JALHPW010000074.1:627-12594 GCA_022842255.1 Saprospiraceae bacterium
GCCCTACATCTCCCCAAATCCCTCATGTCCCCGGTCTAAAGACCAGGGCAATTACTTCGAGAACCAATACTGTACAATATGCGGATAGTCAATTTAAATATTTATCCAACCACCCAAAAAACTCCTTTTGCCAAACCAAGGAGTTCTGCGGTTTGCTCACCCAATGTCCCTCGTCATTAAAACTCAAAAAACGAGAGGGTATACCTCGTAATTGCGCTGCCTGAAATGCTTGCATTCCTTCCCCGAAAGGCACGCGGAAATCCAACTCGTTGTGAATCACTAGGATAGGGGTGTCCCAGTTTTGCACAAAACGGTGTGGGCTGTCATTCACATACATGCGCGGGGTTTCCTTTTGCCAGTAGGCGCCCTCAAAATCATGGTTGGGAAACCAAACCTCCTCGGTAGTCCCGTAAAAACTTTCCAGGTTGAAAAGCCCGCAGTGGGAAATGAACGCCTTGAACCGTTTGTTGTGGTTGCCAGCCAACCAATACACTGCATATCCGCCAAAACTTGCGCCGACCGCTCCCATACGTCCCGCGTCCACAAAAGGTTCCTTGGCCGCGGCATCGGTCGCGGAGAGGTAGTCTTTCATCGCGTCTCCCCAGCGGCCCGTAATCGCGTCGTTCCAGGCTGCGCCCGAACCCGGCATCCCGCGCCGGCAGGGGGCTACGACCACATAACCTTGAGAAGCCATCAGGGCAAGGTTCCAACGGTAGGAGAAAAATTGTGAAAGGGCCGATTGTGGTCCGCCTTGACAATATACCAGCGCAGGATATTTTTTATTCGGGTCGAAATTGGGCGGCAGCACCATCCACACGTTCATGTCTTTGCCGTCGAATGTTTTTACGGTGCGTCGCTCCACGGTGGGTTTGGCCAGGTTTTTCCAAACTTCGTCGGTTACGAAGGTGCGCTGGGTGGCCGTGCCATTTTGCGGGTTTACCACAAAAACCTCTGCGGGGTTCACCATCGAAATTCGGGTCGTAACCAGTTGGTTTCCAGCAAGTTTTAGGGCAGTGTAATCGTGCGTGCCATTGGTGATTCGCTTGATTTTTTTATCCAACAAATTGATTTGGTAAATCTGTTGGGTGAAATTTTCCGAACTCAAAAAATAAATCGATTTGCCATCGGCTGCCCAGGTCGGGTGGTTGGCCTCGTACGGCCAACCCAGGGTCAATTCATCCCGCTGCTGGGTACGGGTATCCAATATCATCAACCTCGGACGGTCGGCCTCGTACCCGGCCTTGGCCAAGGAGGTCCACACAAGGTAATGCCCGTCGGGCGAAAACACCGGGTCGCGGTCGTACCCGCGCAGGTCTTCCGTGAAATTCAAGGTTTTGCCCGACGATAGTTCGTAGGCGTATAAATCCGAGTTGGTGCTTTGCGCCTCTTCCGTACCGTTCAATTTGCGGCAGGTATAGACGATGAAACGCCCGTCGGGACTCCAGGTGATCTGCTCCATGCCACCATCGGGGGTGAGTGGGGAGTCGAAGCGTTCGTTTTGGATGTTTTTGGGCTCGCCAACGAATTTGCCATCGGCATAGCCGACCCAAAAAACGTTGCTGTACGCGTAATCATGCCAGCTTTTCCAGTGGCGATAAAAAAGCCCATCGGCAATTTTGGCCGAGGTTTTGGCGTATTCCGGATACTGTTCTGCGGGGGTCTTGTCCAATTTCACATCTTTGCAAAACAATACTTGCTTGCCATCTGGAGAATAGTGGAAACCATTGATTTCCAGGTCACTAACCTTAGTTGGGGCTGCTAAGCCGTTGAGGGCAACCTCGTACAAATTGCCATCCATCAGGAAACCAAGCTTTTGTCCGCCGGGATGAAATTCAGCATCGCTGCTGGTCTTTTCAAAATCGGTGAGCCGACGGGTTTCGCCGGTGCTGAGGTTGACCGTAAAAAGGGCCCTGCTGCCTTTGTTGGCCGCCACATCATAACGTTGCACACCATAAACGGCCAATTGGCCATCGGGAGAGACACATTCTAGCCCCACGCGCCCAATTTTCCAGAGCAGTTCGGGGGTTAACAATTGGGTTTGGGCACTGGTTTCTGAAGCCAAAATCATGGTCAAGCAAATGAATAGGAAAGTGTTTTTGAACATAGTAGTAGATGCAATTTACTTTTAGCCCGCAAAATCCATTTTTTAAAGACAAATTGAAAGGATTTTTACCACATAGCGCATTTTGGACCAATCCTATTGCCAAATCTTATGGATTTTGTGGGCGGCCAAGCTAACTTCACCAAGCAAAACGTATCAAGATGAAAAAATACCTCACCGAATTTATTGGCACCTTTTTTTTAGTCCTTACCGTCGTAATGGCGATCAACAATCCAGCCACAGTTGCCATGGCGCCACTAGCCGTTGCGGGGATGTACCTGGCTATGATTTATGCAGGGGCCCAAGTTTCCGGCGGACATTACAATCCCGCGGTTACCATGGCAGCCCTGATGCGTGGTAAAATAGAACGTGGGGATGCCTTGTATTATATTATGGTTCAATTGGTTGCGAGCGTAGTAGCCGCCGCCATCGGTGTGTACTTGCACGACTGCAACAACGGTGCTGCCATCGTAGCGCGGGTGAACGAACAGCCGATTTGTGCTGTGTTGGCCGAATTTCTGGGCACGTTTGCTTTGGTGTTCGTCATGTTGAACGTGACGTCCACACGTCCCAATGAAGGAACCCCTTCATCCGGATTGGCCATTGGGTTCACGGTTTTGGCAGCTGGACTGGCTTTTGGAAGCCTGAGCGGCGGGGCCTTCAATCCCGCCATCGCATTTGGGGCATCAGTGGCCGGGATGTTTGGCTGGGACGATATTTTGGTCTATCTTATTGGCAATACCTTGGGTGCAGCGGCGGCGGCTACAGCATTTCAATTTACGGAGGATACGGACAAGTAGTTTCAAGTTCCAAGTTTGGACGCGCTACTTGCTACGAATTTGGAAATACGTTCAATTTTTGCCAAATCCACTTCGCCATTGGTCTCGATACCGGAAGCGATGTCAACACCGATACAGTTCTTGTGTGTTAAAATGATGTCTAGATTCCCCTCATGCAATCCACCCGCGAGCAAAAAAGGGTAAGGGAAATCTATGGGAATACGGTTGTCGATTCGTTCCCCACTCCCTGGGTTGGCGCCATCGAGGATGAAGCAGTCTACATCAGCGGCGTAGGGTTCGACTATTGAATGGATAGGCTCACTTGAAGTGACTTTTACCGCCAAAATAACCCGCAATTTCAAGCTTCGCACAAATGCTGGCGATACATCTCCGGCATACAATTGAACCGTTTTGAAGGGATATTTCTCTAGGATTTCCCGAATTTCTGACTCGCTGTTTTTGTAGAATACCGCCACAGCGCGTGCGGTTGCAGCCGAATTTAAAACGGCGCAGGTTTCAGCATCCGCGCGGCGTTTGCTCAGGGGGGAAAAATTGATGCCTAAATAATCAGGGCCATCGTTTAAAAGACGTTTGAGCGTGTCCGGTGTCCGAATCCCACAAGCTTTAAAAAGCATCTTGCCTTTGGTTTGGAACAGGCTGGCCAAATCAAAATCCGATGGCTGGTTGCGCATCAAACCGGTTCCAATCAAAAAGCCATCCGCCTTCGAAACCATTTGAAAATGCCGATAATCCAGCACCCCCGATTCCGCGATGAGGAATCTATTGCCTGCCTTGTCTTTCAAAGTATTCACCCGGTTCAGAGAGGTCCGAAAGGTTTTTAAATCGCGATTGTTCACTCCAAGCACCTTAAAATCAAGGTGCTGTATCTTTTCTAATTCTTCAGCATCGTGCACTTCTACCAATACCCCCAGCCCAATGGATTCCGCTGTTTTGCTCAAAAAATCCAGTTGCTCGGGTTCCAAAATTGCCGCGATGAGGAGGATAAGGTCGGCGCCAAAATCCTTGGCCAAATAGACCTGAATCGGATTCAGAATAAAATCCTTTTGGAGAATTAGGGGGCGGTTTACGGTATTCGGTGGACGGTGCACGGTAGCCGGTATCCCGTTTACGGTAGTCGGTTTGGGAATGGCTGCATCCAGTGCACCGTTTACAGTATCCCGTGCACCGTCCTCCGTATCCCGTGCACCGTCCTCCGTATCCCGTGCACCGTCCTCCGTGTACCGTGCACCGCCCTCCGTGTACCGTCCACCGCCCTCCGTATACCGTGCACCGTCCTCCGTATACCGTGCACCGTCCACCGTGTACCGTATACCGTCCACCGTATACCGTGCAAGTTTCAAATCCCCGTAACTGCCTCCAAAAAACGGCTCATCCGTGAGGACGGAAATGGCCCCTGCCCCTGCCTGGATATAGTGTTGGATTTGGCTGGGCAAATCAGCTTCGCGGTTTATCCAGCCTTCTGAGGGGCTTTTTCGTTTGAATTCTGTGATGAAAAACGGTTCGCCGGCAGCTCGGGCTTGGAAAAGGTATTGGTAAAAAAGCGGAATGGACTGGCCTTCGGATTGCCTTGAAAGCACTTCGGCTTTCAAGGTTGGAAAGTCATACTGCTTATACAAGCGCTCGATTTCCCGTTTTTTGGATTCGACGATTTGGGCAAGGATGTTCATGGTTTTACTTGGTCAGGCGCGTTTGGAAGGGTTTGATAGGCACAAATCCAGAAATATTGCAGCTGAATGAATTGGATGTTTTGGGCTTTGCCGGTGAGTGTTTGTTCCAGGGCCGATTGATCGGGAAAATTTTTGAGCACTGAAAAAGCTGTTCCGTCCTTTAATACGCGTTGTTGATAGGTGTTGCCCTGCAGGTCGTGTTCGGAGATAGGGGTACTGCTGCCTTCCACGTACCGATTGTCCATAAAAACGATTAGGCCACCAGGTTGAACCAGTGCATGGGTGGCTTCCAAAAAACGAGGCAATTCCTCCAATTTGATGTGCGACCAAATAAATCCCCCGAAAAGCGATTCAGACAAAGGTTTAGCCTGGATGTTATATAGGTCGGCTTGACTAAAGTGCACATTATCAAATGGATATGTTTTTAATCGAGCAATTTCCAGCACGGATTCATTGATGTCGGTTGCCAGTATGTTACTGGCTGTTTCTGCAATTTTATGCGTCCAGTAGCCCGTACCACAGGCAATTTCCAAGACTGTTTTTCCTCGAAAAATATCCTGAAGCATGGCCGTTGCCGTCTGCAAATCTGCCTGCCGTTCGGGTTTGGCGTAAATCGCCTCGTATTCCGCCGCGCGTTGGGCGTAATAGGTGCTCAGGTCGTCGTTCAGACGGTTCATGCGGGTTGTTTGCTGTTTGCGGTGGACAAATATTTTTCCATAACCGCTCCCATGGCTCCCTCCAAAATCAACTTTTCCATTTTGCGGTAAGCATCCGGGAGCGGGATTTCCTCGATGAACTTGGTGTACACAAAAGCAGCGTTTACCGCCACCAACTTATAATGTACAGTGCTTGGATTGCCCGAAAGCATATCGCGTGCAATGGAAAGGCACTCCACGTGACTGGCCGCACTCAAGTCGGAAAAGGGTAGGGGAGTGAGACCAAAGTCTTCTGGGGAAATTTCATAGTCCTGTTTTTTGCCGTCCCTGTATTCAAGTACACGGGTAGGTGCGCTGAGCGAGATTTCATCCAGTCCGTCCCAGCCACGCACGACGATAAAGTGCCGCTTGCCCATTTTGATCCCGGTTTCAAAAATGACGTCCATCAAATCGGCAAATGCCGTCCCAACAAATTGACGTTCAGGTAGATAGGGATTCACCAGTGGGCCCAAGGCGTTGAATATGGTGGGCACACCCATTTTGGCCCGCATGGATGCAAAGTGCCGGAACATAGGGTGTACATCCGGGGCGAATACGAAGGCAAGGTTGGTGTCCGCCAAGGTTTGTGCTGCGTGTTCCGGGTTGAAGTGGGCCGGTACCCCCAGGTTTTCCAGGAGGTTGAAACTCCCGTAGCGGCCTGCCGCTGCTCGATTGCCGTGTTTGACAATTTTCAAACCGCAATGTGCCAGCAGCATACTGGCCAGGGTGGATGTATTGATGCGTGGCAGCCCTGAACCGCCGGTGCCGCAGATATCTACTAGATGGGAATTGTTGGGTTGGTTATTTGGGGATTTGGTTATTTGGGGATTTGTTGAATTGCTTATTTGTTGAGCTGTGGAGCTAAATTCCATCAAAACGCGGATGAAATTGGCTAACTCCTGGGCATTGCGCAGTCGATGGCTCAGGGATACGAGCAGGATTTGTTTTTGGTCGTCCGAAAGTTGTCCTTCTTCCAGGGCGCTTAAAAAGGAACGAAGTGTTTCGGGATAGATAGGGGCGCCTGTTTGCAGGGTTTGGGAAAGCTCGTAATAAATGCGGTTGCCGGAGGCCATACGACCTTCCACGACGTTGCGGAGCATTCGCATACCGGCTTGGTTTTTCATGGAAAGCACTGATTCCGGGTGGAACTGGATGCCTTCAATCGGGAGTCTTTTATGCCTTACGGCCATCACCACCCCATCTGAGGAACGGGCGCTCACCTCGAATTCAGGTGGAATAGTATCTCCCGCCCAGGAGTGGTAGCGCGCCACCTCGCATCCCGGCTCCAGGCCGGTAAAAATGCCCCGTCCGTCGTGCTCGATGCTCACTGCCTTGCCGTGGACCGGGGCGATATTGGCAAGGGTGCCGCCAAAAAACTCGATAAGGGCCTGATGCCCAAGACATACCCCCAGGATGGGTTTCTCTCGATAAAAATGCCCAATGATTTGCATCATATTGCCCGCGTTGCGTGGTACGGACGGGCCGGGCGACAACACGAGCAGGTCGAATTCAACCTGGGCCAGTGTTTCTGGCTCAACCGTGTTTCGATACACCTTTACTTCGCAACCGAGTTGGCGGAAAAAGTCCACCAGGTTGTAGGTGAAGGAATCGAAATTGTCGAGCATCAATACCGTAGGGGCTTTCATAGCGTGGATGTAGTTTGAAATTGATACAAAATGTAATGTTGTATCAGTACGATGATGCAAAGGTTCAAAAAAATACTCCGAGTATGCAATGCCCGGAGCAGATTTTTTTCAGAAGAAGCCAGCCCCCTTCACCCCCTCACCCCTTCCTAAGCTTTCCGATCAAATCTTCCACCAATTTGGTCAGCCACTGCCGCTCGGCGATGAACTCCGCCTTGGAGATGTCTTGGAGAATAATTTCAAGCCGTTCGGCATCCCGTTTGCCTTCGGCGTGGATGATACGTTTCATGGTATCGGCGAAGCGTTTGCCCATTTTTTTCTTGGTGGCGGGCAGGTTTTTTTCGCGAAAAAAGTAAATAATGGCGGCTTCCACCTTGTTTTCCAGGAATTCTGCAACGCGGTCATCGGATTTTTCTCGACGGCTCATCTCCCATAAAATCTTGATTTCTAGAATCTTAGCGGATATTTTGTATTGCATGTCTTCATAGTTTGACGTAAGCAAGGTTTTGAGGGCTGGTTCGTAGTCTTTCTGGTAATAATGGTATTGCGCTAGGTTGTATTGGTAGTATTCTTCGGAAGCCATCATGCCCAGCACTTTTCCACGGTGATTGTCCAGAAACTGCTTTACCCATTCAAATTCTCCAAAACGTAGGCCAAGGGTAACAATGCTGTGAAACTCGGAGGCTTTGATTTTACGGTCGATGTAGATACGGCCGGATTCTACCCTGCGTTTTTGGAGTTGGAATACTGGCTCAGCATATTCTGCGTGCCCACTGTTTAGTCGCCGGATTCCATAATTGCAAGCAATGATTTCAAACGTACTGATGTGTTTTTCCCAAATATATGCTTCGGTTTGTCTGATTAAACTGACGAAATTGCTTAGTTTTTGACCGTTTTCGGGGGTTTCTACAGCAAGAAGATCAATTGCTTGAATGAAAAGATGTCCTATTGGTTTGTCAAAAAACCAGCGCAATTGGGGAGACTTCAAATCAAACAAAAGCCAGTCTTTCAAAGGCGGCAATGCCAAGGGAGCCAATTGATTTTGGTTGAGCAGGATGCAGGTATGCCATAATCGTTCAACCAGGTAGTACTCATCCAAGGCCTGAATAGCGTTCCACAGATTCAGGTCATCTTTTTTTTGACTCCGGTCGCTTTGGTACACAAACTCTTCTGATTCAGAGAGGAATTGGAAGTAATAATCCTGAGGTGACCAAGAGTGGTAGTCCCCCTTTAATTTTTCTAGATGTTTTCTGGATTGATGGAATTTCTTTTCGAGCCCACGTTCGTTGAAAAATTTTTGCAAGTAATAATTCATCTGAACCGGACTCATTTTTTGGCCAGCCGTTTCGATGGCTATGAACGTCCGCACCAATTGTAAGGTATCGGACATGCTTTTTTCCAGTTTATTTACCACATAGTCCTTTTGAGGGAAAACATATTCGTATGCCAGTGATTTGGAGAGTGCCTTTTCCTCGGCTTTTTCACCTAGGTTCGAAAAAATAAAATCTACGGTACGAATGGCCTCCGTACGGGCAGACTGCCCAATTTCGGCAGTTTCCAAAAACGCTCTTAAACGTTTTCTTTCCTCTTCCTGCAATGCTGCAAGTATTTCGACCAGGTCGCTGTTGTGCATAGGGCTTTATCAATCTTTTACGAAAATCGATAGCGGTAAAAGTCCGGAAATATGTAATCCCTTCCAATTGATAGGGTGCAATAATTTTGCGGGTATTGTTTACTTTCTTTAAATCTATTTTCCGTATGCACACAATGAAGCAATTCCGTTCTGCACTTTTCTTGATTTTGGCAATTGCGGCTTTATTCCTTTTGCCAGGCTGCCCTCCGCCAACAACCCCACCCTCCACATCCTCCTCCTGCAATCGGCCCAACCCAATTGTCACCCTAAATATCCCAAATTTAAATGGATTTGGGGTGACACCCGACACCCTTGCTCCTGCTACAAAAGTGGTCATCGAGGTTTCGGGTAGTACTGGAAACCCAGACACCACCTTTTTAGGTCAGCCGGGAGTGATGACGGTTATCAATCTGGACAGCTCGTTCCTTCGGCCTCTTCAACTCAAGTTCATATATAAAACAAGTAACGACGAAACCATTGCAGAGGACCAACTCCGAATTGATGATACCCGAGACAAAGGTGTCACCCTTCCAGATATGGACGTGGTAATGGGGGTAACCGGCTTCCCAAGTTGCCCAGGTACTACACAAGCCGTTAATGTGAATACGAATAACGGGGTGAGTGTTTTCAATTGGAATGTTGGCGACAATTTCGAGGTGCTTTTAACCTACAATGGCACTACCTCAAAATTCAGGATTCACCCAGAGGCAGCTTCAGATAGTACCCGCATATTTGAAAGGCCCAGCCAAGCATGCCTTTCCGACATTACCACCCAAGCTGTGAGCCGCAAAGAAATGGCGATCACCAGCATCTCCAATTCTACTACGGTGAAATCCTATAACGATGGTACTATCCGCACCATCACCATCAAACACCCCGTATCCGCAACCATTGTGGTAAATAAATAACAAAATCGCCTTGTTTTCGGCCCCAATGTGTGGGTTTTGCCTTAAAAGGCTCACGCTTGTACATTGGGGCCCTTTTCTTAAGTACTAACCAACTTTTGTTAAAACAATGCCAAGTCAGATGCTCAATACTAGGATTTTTGGAGCAGAATGGGTGAATAACTACAATCATCCTTTTGTTCCACAGCGAACCAACCTGCTTCATTGCCAACAAAACGCTCAAGGGTTTTTTAATCAATTGAGTGGGACCGGAGATTTTATTTACGGGGATAAATGGGCGTGGGATCAGGATATCGAACACTTTTTTAGCGCATCCGAACTCGCCGCTGCGGACCCACCGCCCCAATACCCTTTTGGGGATGGGGCGTCCTATGCGGAGAAGGTCGATCTCTTGTTTTTTTCGGGCCATGGCACACCTGACGGGCTGTTGTTTGGTGTGCCCAGCAAAGACAACGGGGAGGCTCGCTATGATGAAATGCTGCTTGGATTAGGGGGGAAGCTAAAATGGTTTGTCATGGATGCCTGCAAGGTGCTTGAAGAAACAGGTGTGAAATTCCGTTGGGGACGGGTTTTCAAAGGTCTACGCATCATGCTTGGGTTTCATGGAAACTGTAGGGATGTGCCGGACCGAGGGCTCCGTTTTGCCAATTATTTGAAAGGAGTGCCTTCCACGGCCTCCCAAAATGCTTCTACGGCAACAAGCGGTGAAACCATTCGGCATGCATGGGAACTGGCTTGTATGGAAACCGAAATTACCATCGCCAATTCATGGGCATATCTTCATGTTGGAGGGACCAACTCCGCTGTTCGCAACGACAAATGGACGGATAATGCGGTCAATCAGGTTACCTCCAACGAATTCACATACGTCCGCAATGTCACAACCGCATCCTCCTAGTATTCCATTACCCTATGATTGGGGTAGTGGTTTAAATTCTATGTTCAATTCCAAGAAAAGACCTTCAGCTATGGCTAAAAAGATAAAATCAACGGAGATAGAATTGCCCCTGCACCTGCCCAAGGTCCCACTGTCCTTGCCAATTTTCGGTGTAGATCATCCATTTTTTAAGGAGGACAACCCGGGTAAATATTGGGACCAAAGCCTCAGCAACCTTCAAAGTTCCTTTGGCTTGGAAGGAAAGGTCATTGATGCTGGAGACAGATTGATGCTCGAAGACAAGGATGGCAACCGTGTTGCCCAAGTCTACAAACCAAGTCAATCTTTTATGTATTACGACCGGTCGTTGATGTCCACAGCCGACCCTAAATATGCCAATGTAATGTTATCCCCGGAGACAGCCAAAAAACGGGCGTCTATTTGGTTGGATAAGCAAGGGCAATGGGTAGACAACCTTGTTTTTGAAGGGTTTAGTTATACCGGCGTCAGTCAAGGACCTCCAATCGACCCTTCAGAACTGTCAGACCATGTCATTGAAAAGGAGTATTTTACGGAAATAAAGGCCTGTTTTGGCTTCCAAATTGGGGCGTTGCCCATTTTTGGGCCTGGGGCTAAAGTTGTGGTTTCTTTCGCCGGAGATTCCATTAGTCAGCTGGCCTATTTTTGGCGCTCCCCGGCATTTAGAGCGGTGGGGGAATTAAAGGTGCAACCGCCCGAGTTTGTGCAAAAGCAGCTTGCACTCGACCCCCGGTTTAGTCATTTGGATCCTGACAAGTCCAAGATCAGGGTGAACGAAATCACACTTGGGTATTATGCATTGCCCCCTTATGCTGTTCAACGAGGGTATTTTCCCGTGTACCAAGTCCGTGGGACGGTGGAGACCCGTGGCGATAACAATGGTTATTTGGCCTTGACAAAAAAGCGGGATAAGGTCTTGAGGGATTCCTTGCGGTATGATTTCAATTTTTTCATTCCAGCAGGTAGAGATATGACACCACAGTCATACAAAGCAGGTGGATTTCCCCAACCGGTTGCGGGATCCATGTTTTTTTAGTTGGCTGTTTTTATACCCCGGTAAAAACCCCAAATCCTGTAATTGGTCCACACTGAGTCTGCACCGCAACTTTGTATCAAGAAAACCATCAAGCCAGAAGGCTGGCAAACACCCTGGATAACCCCAATCTTGTGACGGCTGATTTTCCCCAATACCTGGCCCCAAAAAACCTGCTTTGCAACCCCCATCCCCAATGTACGTCCCTTCCAAGAAACGCCGACCTGCGAATGCAGCGCCGGCGTTTCTCGCTTTATGGAAACAAAAAGGCCCCAACACTTGCGTCGAGGCCTAATAACCAAATCAAACTTTCTGTCTTTTTATCAAATGGGCTTGTGGAGGAAGGGTTGCTTCCGTTGCTTGCCAGAGACGGTATTTTTTTTTAAACGTTGCAGGACAAATGCCAAACGACGGGTTTTAACATCTGAACAACGGATTTTAAGGGAAGAAGGTGCCCGATAGAATTTTGGCATCATTCTTGGCTAAGGGTCTGGTATTCAGGCGATTCGCCTGCGCAAGCACTATTTGTTCACCGTTTAATCAAGTTTAATCATGCTAATCATTGGTGTCACCC
>JALHPW010000075.1:0-1589 GCA_022842255.1 Saprospiraceae bacterium
GTGCATTCGACTTTTGGGTGACCAAGCTGGATAATTTGGGAACCATTGAGTGGCAAAAATGCCTTGGGGGCAGTTTGGATGATATCGGCTACTCTGTTCGTCAGTCTATGGACGGTGGCTATATCGTCACGGGAGAAACTGCCTCTTTGAACGGCGATGTGACAGGCCTCCATGGAAGTACCGATTATTGGGTGGTAAAACTTGATCCAGCAGGAGGTTTAGAATGGCAGAAAACGCTCGGAAGTTCAAGTCTTGACCGACCGAATGACATCTACCCTACCCATGATGGTGGGTATGTTGTAGTCGGTATAGCTTCTTGGAATGACGGAAATGTGACCGGGAATCATGGCGAGTTTGATTATTGGGTCGTGAAACTGGATGAGCTGGGGAAAATCCAGTGGCAAAAATCACTTGGCGGAAGTGACCAGGATTTTGCTCAATCTGTTCAGCAGACTTATGATGGGGGGTATATTATAGCGGGAAATACACGTTCGGAAGACGGTGATGTGTTGGATAATGATGGAGGGCAAGATATTTGGTTGGTTCAATTGACGCCTGAGGGAGAAATTCGATGGCAAAAAGCAATTGGCGGGACCGGTGGAGAACGAGCCTATTCTGTTCAGCAAACCAGTGATGGCGGGTTTGTTTTAGTAGGTTTTACGCAATCCAATAACGGAGATGTGTCAGGTTTTCAAGGGGTCCAGGACTACTGGGTTGTTAAGTTGTCACCAGAACCAGTCAGTACAGAGGAGGTTCTAACCCATTCAGAATCCCTGGAAATCTTCCCAAATCCGGCTTATCAGTCTGTTTTCTTGAAAATTCCAGCAGCGGAGGAGGCATTAAGCGTTCGTACTTATGACTCGTTCGGCAGAGAAATGATGCGGCAAACCATTTCAAAAGACGCTACGGTAGAGGTCTCTTCGCTGCCCAAAGGAGTGTTCCTTGTAGTGGTTACGTCACGTGCCGGCAAGGTTTATGTTGGAAAATTGCGAAAAGAATGATGGGATAGTGGTTCGGTCGTCATTACATTCGTGTTATGAAGAAGTCCTTATTCCTGCTTTTGCTTTTTAGCCTACAGCTTCGAGCCCAAACACCCCCAGCCCTGCCCAACACATCCCCTATCGAAACCTGCTACCCAGATACCAGTGGCTATGCCGTTCTAACCGTAGGCCCCGTGGGGCGTGATTTCAGCGATTTGCAAGCGGCCATCAATGCTGCCAATCCAGGTACAGTGCTGGTGCTCGACGCCGGGGCGAGTTTTAAGGGCAGTTTCACCCTGCCCAATAAAACGGGCGAAGGCTGGATCATCCTGACTTCTTCCCAAATGCAACTTTTGCCCGACCAAGGCTCTCGTATCCAGCCAGAAGCAGCTACCGGCAATGCAAACTACCCCAACCAGCAAGCCGCTATGCCAAAAATCATCACCAACAATCTTTCCGGACTGCCTTGTTTCCGAACCCAGTCCTCAGCGCACCACTACCGTCTGGTGGGGCTTGAAATTACCGTCGACCCCGCGGTGCTCAACAGTTATGGACTGATTTTCTTTGGGGATGGCAGCACAGCCCAAAACACTCTGGCTGAAGTGCCGC
>JALHPW010000075.1:1599-3613 GCA_022842255.1 Saprospiraceae bacterium
GTGTTACATCCACGGACATACCAATGCGACCATCATGAAATCGGGGGTGCTTTTGAATGCGGCAAAAGCGGCGGTCCTGGACTCCTATATTGCTGATTTCCATAGCATTGGAGCGGATACCTACGCCATTGGCGGTACGAATGGACCTGGACCATTTATTATCCGGAACAATTATCTGGAGGCTGCGGGTGAGAACATCCTGTTTGGCGGTGCAGCGCCGGCCATTCCGGGTTTGGTGCCCTCGGATATTGAAATTCGGAACAACCATTTTTTCAAACCCTTTTCCTGGCGGGTGGGTCACCCGATGTATGCCGGCAAACACTGGACCATCAAAAACCTCTTTGAGTTGAAAACCGGCAGAAGGGTGCTGTTGGATGGCAACATCCTTGAAAACTGTTGGGCGGACTTGCCGATTGGGCAGAGCGGGTATGCCATTTTGCTCACCGTACGGGCCGAGGGTGGCAATGCCCCGCAAGCCGATGTGAGCGACATTACGATTACGAACAACCTCATTCGGCATGCTGGGGCGGGTATCACCTTGGCTGGGCACGACAGTCCCACACCCAGTCTGCAATCCAAAAGAATCCGGATTGCCAACAACTTGTTCGACGACATCAGTGGTCCAGACTACGGCGATGGGAATGTGGGCGGGCCCAACGATGGCACGTTTATCAAGATTGGCGACCCAGCCGATGTGCTGCTGGAGCACAATACCGTGCTTCAAAGCGGGGCTATTACCTGGGCCTACGACACCACGGTCAATATTGCTTTTCGCAACAACATGTTCCATTGCTTTATCTCGGATGGGGGCTATCAGGGAATCTATGGTCCCGGCTTTGCGCAAGGTGGCAATGGTCCGATGGGGCGCTACTTCCCAGGCATCACCGACGCCAATCAGCGCTTCCACAAAAACGCCCTGATTGGGGGAGATGCCATCCGATATAGCAATTACAATACGCTGAGTATGAATCACTTCCCGGCCAATCCTACTGCGGTGCAGTTTGTGGATTACAACAACGGGAGTAGCGATTACCACGGCTACGCCTTGGCCAATACCAGTCCTTACCACAACGTGGCCACCGATGGTCGCGACCTGGGGGTAGATTTTGTACAATTGGACAGTGCCCTGAACACCAAAGCAATCTGTGCGCCCACGGTAGCAGCCCAGGAGCCATCTATTGAGGAGATTCGCTTGTTCCCCAACCCGAGTATTGGAGGGAAAGTGACGTTAACCAGCAGTGTGGATTTGGAGGACGCCGTGGTGGTGGTGTATGATATGTTGGGGCGGGAGCTTTGGCGGGTGGAAGGGGTTAGGGGTAGGTGGGTGGAGGTGGAATTGGGTGGGGTGGGGATGTATTGTGTCAGGGTTTTTGGTTTTGGGGGGATTTGGGGTGGGGTGGTGATTGTGGCTGAATGATAAGAATTGGGGGCAGGGCAAACGCATGAATAAAAGCCGCATCGCGGCGTAATGTCGGCAGTAAAATGGCAAGAGTTACAACGGAGGTGCAGAGCACCGGAACTCTTAGTATGGGCCGCTCTGATTGTTCAGAGCGGCCCTTTTTTGGTCTTATGCTTTAATAACCTGTTTAATTTATCTCTACTCTATTTGAAATATTATATGAAATAGAAATAAAAGGCGAGGGTCTGAAAACCCTTTCCGATACATTGGTTAATTTTAGGCTTTTGTTGTTGTAGTTTTCGCCCAATTTGAACTCATCCTGCTTGAGCCTTGCGACCTTAAGGTAGCTAAGTCCACCACTTACCATGATTTTTCTGGATTTGCCCAAAATGATTGACCCACCTAAGAACAGGCTCAGGTTGACATCATTGATGGATTGGTACCCCGCCCCTACGCCAAACATAAACCCATATGAAGCGTTTTTTCCGGTTCGTGGATAAAAATGCATCATGGCAGCTAAGCTGGGGTTAACCGAATTACTGTTGGCCCTCCCTCTCAGTAAAGTGTCAGTTGGACTGGTTTGAAGGTAGAAAATTGAATCTTTGGCATGCTCCC
>JALHPW010000075.1:3623-12504 GCA_022842255.1 Saprospiraceae bacterium
TGGGCCAACACTGAAATCCACCTTCCATCCGCCTTTGGCTGGAATGTCAACACTCCAGCTGATAGGATTTTTATAGGGAGACAGATTGTGTGTTCTGGTTGGCGTAACTGTCACTTTGTATGAAACCATATCTCCTTCCATTTGAATTGGAGGAGAGGTAACTTGAAAGTTTTGTGGGTTTTGCAGCCCTTCACTAAGCATAAGTATGTCTTGAATAGTCAATAGTAGTTTTTCTCCTTCAATCATTTCAAAGCCCAATTCGATTTTTTTTGACGCTTTCTTGATTTTATCATTCTTAGCAATGCTTTTTGCCTTGTCAGCATCTGTAGAGGCAGCCTCAGCTTCTGCCGCAGCCTCAGCAGCGGCACTTTGATATAATAATTCCACTTTATGATACAGTTGCTCAAAGCGTTGGTAAGTGCTCCTAAGACTACTTTCGTTTGGAATCTGCGCTGTCGCTATCCTGGAGCCCATTTGGCTGACATTATAAGGCTCCATTGACAGGCTGATTAATTGCATCCTCGCAAATTTTGCTGCAGTAATTCCTTCAACTACCGCTTGTATCTCCTCAATATATTTTTCACAATCCCTTACCAATAGGGTTAACGCATTTTTTAAAGCTGTGGAATTA
This sequence comes from Saprospiraceae bacterium, assembly GCA_022842255.1. GTDB lineage: Bacteria > Bacteroidota > Bacteroidia > Chitinophagales > Saprospiraceae > M3007. The sequence continues at coordinate 4,255 of JALHPW010000075.1, forward strand.
TTGGGGTCTTTTAGCATCTCTTTCATGTCTAGCAAGCCACTGTTTGATTCTTCCGCCCCTTTTTTTGCTTCCTCGGCTTCTGGTGCCAATTCTTCGGGTGAAAGTCTGAAAATTGCTTGCAGCTCAGAAGGAATAGGTGTTTGTAGTTCTACTTTTTTCCCACTTATCTCAACTTTATAAAGAAAGGTGTTGATGTTATTTATCTGAATCAAAACAATATTGCCATTTTTGACAGGCTTAATTTGTTTTTCCAGTTCGGTGGAATTAATATCCTGCATCTTTGAGAAATCATATTCAATAAACTGTGATTTCAACAATGACGCATTTAATATTAGTAAAAGGGGTAGGAGGAATGACTGTTTCATGTTTATTTACTTAAGTGGTTAAGGTTTGATTGATTGATTTCAAAAACTTCAAACTAGGCGCAAAAAAATATTCCCCGCCTTTCATGGTCACAAACCCATGAAAATCAGCAGGTACTTTGACTGAATTGCCCCAAGTGATGGGCCATTGTTGCACCGGGTTGTTGCCTGGGCCAGTTTGCCCAATTACAGGGTCAACACCTATGTTTCTGCTCGGCCCATCCGGGTGGTTCGCCCAATTTTGTTGGATAAACTCAAACTGGTCTTCAATATCGTTCATGAATGCCATGAACAATAAACCCACTCCATAGGACGGATGATGTTCAGGGTCAACCACATCGTTGGCCTCATCAATAAAGCGCCTGCCAAACTCGTCATAAGGGATGCCTCTTCTGGCGATCAGGCGCCGGTTGGTATCACTGCCCCCTGGTCGTTTTAGTTGTTCGTCTCTAGGGTTGACTTTTCTAATATGGGCATGAAAGGGGCATTTCCTGCCATGTGTATCGTCTTTATAGTTGAAGTTATTGGTAAGCGGATCTTCCGAATGCTCTGAACCGGACAACACGACGGGTGCGCCGTTTTCAAACCTTCCTACCGCATACGCCCCAATAATTTCTGCCGATTCACCCTCATATCGCAGTATTTCTGCCAATTTTTCCTCACTTTCCTTAAATCCTTTCACATTCTGCTCGAGTTTTCGGAATACAAAATAGCTGCCTATCTGCTCCTCTGTTTTAGGTTCCCAAGCCAATAATATCTCATCCGCATTACTGCTGGGGTCCCATTGGTTGGACGACTTTTGTTTTGCCTTAAACCGCTCAATATCTTGTTCCAAAAACAACGGCTGACTGATGCCATCCACATATCCGAAATGTTCTATTCCATCCCCGGATTCATTGCGAATCATTCGCCCAAAGTGAATATGGATATCTAAAAACGGACTGACTTCTTGGTATAAGGCTTGTAGCCTTTCATGGAGTGAAATTTGATGATCATGGGCAATTAAAAGCATCCCATCGATACCCTCATCCTTGTCCTTGTCTTTGAATATGAATTTGGCATCCCAATTTTCAACGGGTGGGTCAGTTAATTCAGATTGTCGCTTTTTCATGCCTTTCCTGAAAGGTTCTCCTTTAGGAGCCCATTTCTCCCAACCTAACGCCTTATAACCTTGAAAACTTAGGTAGAGGCACTGAATAAAACTTGTCAGTTCTGGTGGTGGCTGAAGGGTTTTGTACATCACCCCGTCTTCTAGTTGCTGTTTGGCTGAGGTCACCTCAAAGCCCGCCAACCAATTTAAAAATGGTTGAGCCCCATCCTGTTTTATATTAAAGAGTACATGCGCAGCAAACCTGCGGCCATGACCTTTCAAAATGTTAGCTTGAATGTCAGACAGTAATTTGTCGGTATTCTTAATAGGTTGATTTGCCATGGTTAAGCAGGTATAAGCGGTTGAAGATTGGCTTTAATAAGAAGTGTTTGTGGCTTTAAACCTTACTTGGGTTCTGGCTTATCCTCCGGCTTTTTCCCTGCAGTACGGATGTTGACCAATTTGTTGATCATGTCAAACCAAAAGGGGGCGCCAAGTGTAAGGGCAAGTGCTGTGACAAATAGACCAGTGAGTTTTAAAAAGAACCATTTGCCAAAATCTAGAAATCCTGCCTTTGCTTCCGTTGGGATACCGTTGTTCCAGCCAAGTGGGAGTCCTAACTGGGCAATCGTGTCGTATTGGGCTTTGATAAACACTACATCTTCCCTTGACTTTTGAATCATTTGTCGCAATTCTGCCCTTAAAATGGAATCTTGTTTGACCGCCGAACTTGAATCAGGAGCTGCTTGGATGTTTTCAAGCTTTTGGAGTGTGATTTGGTAAAGATTACTGTCTTTTACTTCGGCCTCAGCCATGGCAACAAGCCGAGTACGCGTTTCCGGGTTATCATTTAAATATTTGCACAATTCAAGGCTGTCTATGTTGGCGAATACAGTAACTGATATACCAACCACCCAAGTAATTACCCGTGTTCTTCTTTTATAAGTGCCGATTACCAGTTCCATTGCTTCTGCATACCAATTATCCAGCCTTTTTTTGATCAAATCAATTTGCTGACCCAATCCCCTGCCATCTTCAATAGCCTGAAGCAGGTATCGCCGCATATCTTCCGGCAAGGGGCAATCTGGATCTGTTAAAACCGCTTCAAGTGTATTGAAATCGTACGTAATTGGCAGGCTATTTCCATCCGGTGTTTGATGCTTCTTTCTATAATTTTCGTAAATTAAATCCAATAGCGCCGCTGAAAAAATATTGGCAGGTATGTAATCTGCGGTACGGGTTTTTTCGGTTAAATTTTTGACCAAGCCATGGTTAATTAAGGCCTTGCCAAGGTTGCCAAAGCTGTCTTCTATCCAAAGATGCAAATGAGCGCTCCTCAGACTTTTGAATTGTGCAATCCCTTCCACAATGGCGGTGCACACCACACTGAAGACGAAATACACAAAAAATATTCCTATGACTAATTCTAAGATTCCTAGACTGATCATAATGGTGTTGTTTGAATGAATTAGCGTTTAAGGCATAACACACTCCTCCCACCCCTAATCCCAAGACCAAGGTCCAAACTGAAAAATTTTCCACTCCCCCCCTCCCAATCCTACATCAATGGTTTCCGGAATAATACTGGGTGCTTATTAGCCGCAAAAGTGGTTCTTTGCAACACTTCAAACCACGGCACAATGGTACATGCAAGGCATTTTTATAATTTCACCCAAAATTTTATAATTCTCTACCGAATTGTCCCCATCTTTCATAACCATAAATGGGTTATTGTATTGATAATCAATGGTTTGAATTGGTAAGTGTATTGTTTTGTGCTCGCCTGAGAAACCAAGCCTATTTTTTGTTCCAGTCCGTAAAATTGTAAAATGAAGCTCCCTACGCTCCTCAAATCCCTCCAACCAGAAGAGTACAAGGACTTTGAAAAATTCCTTCAATCGCCGTTTTTCAAGGCCAGTGAGCAGTACCTGAAGTTTTTCAAGGTGCTCTGTGCCAGCCATCCCGGGTTCGATCTGAACAAAACTGATTTGGAACACGCTTATAGGCGTTGTTTTGGGGCACAAGCCCTGAACGATTCCAAGCTATACAACCTTATTTCCGGTCTTGGCAAGCAAATCGAGCAGTTTCTCGTGGTGCAATCAGTGCTGAACCCCGGCCACAACCCCGGTCACTCCATGTACGAACAACTGTTGGTCAAAGCCTTGGGAGCGCGCAACATGGGCGCGTATTTTCGGGCGCAAGCCCAGCGCTTTGTTGAAGAAGTTGATGGACTCCAGTCGAAAACGGTGGACGAATATCTTGCGCTCTGTCAGATGCACCTGCAAGTTTATTACAACCCAGACACCCCAAAATTCCAGGAAGATCCCCCGCATCTTCAATTGGCTGCTTCGCATCTGGACTTGTATTATTCCCTTTCAAAACTTCGCTTCGCAGCCGAGATGAAGGCCCGCGAACGCATCCTCAATGTGAGCTACCCGATGCCTTTGTTGGAGGCAGTGCTCGAGTACAGCGCCAACCCAGAATTGCTTCAAAAAAACCCCTTGTTGGAGGTGTATCACCAACTGGTCAGCCTTTATCAAGCCGGGATTGACGAACAAGGTTTCAGGTTGCTGAAGCAATTGTTTTTGGATGAGTTTTCGCTAATGCCCAAGATGGACCAACGCCTGTTGCTGAGGCACCTGATCAATTGTGGGGTGATTTTGCTGGCCAGAGACTGTGCCGTGGAGTCCGATATGCTTACCCTGTACAAACGGGCGATTGATGCTGATATGTTGTTAGACGGACAAAGAATTACGCATCTTAGCTTTATTAACATATCAAACCTGGCGGTGCTGTGCAAAGAATACGACTGGTGGCAGGAGTTTGTGGACCGTTATGCCCCATTTTTGGAGGACAACAAACGCCAACCCACGCTTGACTTGGCTTTTGCGGGACTTTATTATCAACAAGGCTTGCTCGACAAGGCCCAGACCAGGCTTACACCGGAAATTTTCAGCATGTCATCCTTGGACATCCATGTCAGGGGCCTGTTGATCAAGATTATATTTGACCGATTTGTTCAATCGGGCAATGACTATGAATTCCTGTTGACACAGCTTAGCGCTTTCGAAAAGTTTGTACAAAGCAAGCAACTGACACCGGAAAAGAAGGACGCTCAATTGAATTGGGCCAAGTTCGTACGGCGTATAGCCACGACCAAATTTGAACAGGTGAAAATGTCCGAACCCAAGAAAGCGTCCTTCAGGCAAAAACTGCATCAACTTCAGCCCATCATCTCAAAAAATTGGTTGCTGGAACGAATTGATGCCTGTTAAGGGCACTAAATCCCCACAGTGTCTTCAATTCCGATGTAGGAACTGGTTTCGCTACCGCAAAGGCTCTGAAAATAAAAGGTGTAATGGCCGGCACTCAACCCGGTGAAATTGTAGGAAAGGTTGTAGGTATAAAAAAAGCCACTCGTGTAGCCATCCTCTGCCCGGTGGTACCAAACCTTGTACTGGGCGCCCATATAACCACTGCTCCAGGCATAGCTCAGGGAATTGGAGGTTTCCCCGGTCTTTTGCAGATTGGAGATTTCCGGGCAAGTACAGGCTTGGGGTTCGGTAACAGGGTGGGCGCCAAAAACCGAAGGAAGGAAGAGAAACACAAATGCGAGCATTTTGAACATAACAATGGAGTTTAAACTGGTGAAAAATAGTCCCCGGTGACGCGCTGAACGGCAATAGATGGCCAGGCTGATGCGGTGTCAGCGGCGTAGTAGGGTGGGGGGCAATAGGAGAATGGGATGTTGCAGCAGCAAGACCATCGCGCTTTGCATGACAAAAGTGGGTGCGCGGCAATGCGGTCTGCTTGAAATACGTGTCAATGGCGGCTCCCAATGAACGAAACCTCGATTTTCAAGGATGAATAGCAGAAATGGGGCTTGTAGGTATTTTCGCCTCTCCATCACTCCATCACTCCATCACCCCATCACCCCATCACCCCATCACCCTATCACTCCATCACTCCATCACCCTACCACCCTCCCACCCATGAGGACCATCATCATCGACGACGAACGCCAAACCCACGAGGCACTGAGCCGATTGTTGCAACCCGCCAATCAGGATGTGGAAATCATCGGCAATGGCTACTCTGTAGCGGAAGGGCTAGTCTTGGCCCGGCAATACCAGCCCGACTTGGTGTTTCTGGATGTGGAGATGCCCGATGGTACGGGTTTTGACTTATTGGAAAAACTGGGTAATCCGGCTTTTCATGTGGTGTTTATCACCGCCCACAACAAGTATGCGGAAACAGCTTTCCGGTTTGGAGCGCTTGATTTTTTGACCAAACCGGTCAGCGCGGAATTGCTCAGTAGCGCGCTTGATCGCGTGCGCAAGCGGCAATCGGAGCAATACACCCTTGAGCAACTGCAAATCGCGCTGGAAACATTTCACCAAGCGAAGGCGAAAAAATTGCCACAACGGATTGCTATTTCCAGTTCCAATGGTTTGGAAATGATGACGGTATCCGAAATCCTATACCTGGATGCCGATTTAAACTACACGGATTTCCACTACCTGCAACAAGGGAAAAAGAACAAAATCACGGCATCCTTGAACCTCAAGGTATATGAGGAACATTTCAGCCCTTACCCGGAATTCATGAAGGTCCACCGCTCCCACATCGTCAACCTGATGATGGTAGACCGCTACCTCAAAGGCGAGAGCGCTTTGGTGATGCGGGACGGGGGGCTGGTGGCGGTGGCTCGGGGGTATCGGGAGGAAGTGGAGTTACGTTTGGGGGGAATTTGAATTGTCTTTTACAAGTGCTCCGTGGAAAACCCCGGCCATTTCGAGCAGGTCGGCCATGGAAAAATCAATTTTTTCTACCCAATCTCCATTGTGTGTTTTGACTTTAGGAACCCAGTTGTGTTTTTGATTGATATAGGATGTCGGGTCAGACTTTAACAAACCAACTATTACTTCCTTGACGATATGTGCGCCTAATGCACCAAGCTGTTGGCCACCCCTTTGCTGGTATGCCTCTGCTAAGATGTAGTAATATAATGGTGTGTTGTTTTGAAACCATTCGGGGTTCAAGGAAGAAGGGAATTTTGAACAGCCATTAACGGATGAGATAAAAAAGTACTTCAATGCTGTCCAATCAACGGGAGGACAACCCAGCATCTCAGCAATAGCTTGACCGGCAGGCAGTTTGTGCTTCAATCCACGTTGGAGGTTTTGATTTACCAAGTTGATTGGCCTTTCATCGGGCCCCATTTTTTTCAAGGTAGTTGAAAATATTGGACTGATTTTGTTAGCATGAATAAGGCAACGATCTTCTTTCTCATACTTATGGACATAAAAAATGCTGGCAATCTCCGTTTGGGTTAACTTGTTGAGATTTGGAAATAGCCGCGCTTCCATCCCTGTTCCAAAAAACAGCTGCCAGTTAACAAAGAAGGGCGGTGGCCCTGGTTTTTCGATTGGCAAGCCTATCGGACGCGTAAGCGGCAGGTATTGGTTAAAGAGGTATGTCTCTCGTACTTGGCTGTGTCCAAATCGGAATACTGCAGAAGCAAACTCCACTGGAATAAAGGGTTTTTGACCAAAGTAGGTCCCAATCTGTAACAGTCGAAGCGCATCATTCCATACCTTAATCCCTAAAATCTGCTTAAGGTAATCGTGAACAACCACATATTGATAATGCCAAATCGTTAATCGGCGGGCCTCAAAAAATACCTTTTCACCCATAAATTTGCCCTTGCACCTGTCAATCATCTTATTGTGGAAGCACATGAACGCTAGGTGCAACTGAGAGATTAGCAGGTTCTCGTCATTTCGTTTGTCAGCAATGATTGCCTTGCCGTTGTAGCGAGGGATGTCGTAGAATGGAGGTTGCTTATAGCTGGGTTCCCAAATTCTCTCAAGCACAAATTTGTAATCGTGGTCGTATAGAAACGGGCTGCCCCAAGGCCCTCCACCATAAAGCGCATCGAGGTCGAGCGCTTGGCTTCGATAATTCCAAATGGGTTCGTTATCGGCTAAGGTTTCATGTGTTGAGCTTGGGTCAAGGCTGAGGTCATGCGCAATAAATTGCCCCAAATACGTGTAACCGGCCGGGATTCCTGAAGAATCGTTGAAAGATTGGAACAAAAAATCTTGTTCGTCGCTTATGGTTTTTAAGTAATCCGAAGGCATTTGCTCGTCGGTCGTCCATGCATCCAAATGGGGGAACAATCGGCCAAATTTTCTGGCGTATGTACATTGCGAGGCAATATCGGGTGTATACATATCTTGTGACGGCATAAAAAAATGATGGGCGTTTTCGAGTATAGAGGAAGGGCATCAACTCTGTACAGTTCTTGTTGCAATTGTACCGAAACTGACTCATTTAGCATACTTAAATATTTTTTTATGGTAATTAAATTCTCCAACAAGCCCCCTTCTTCATGGAATGCGGTCACCTTCCCAGGTGGAACTGTGGCCACTTGGCTGACCGACCACATGAAGGCGGCTAACTGTGCGGTCAAAAAAAGGGGCTTGTTCCCTTTGCCCCTGTGGCATTTAAAGTGGCTGATTTGATAAAGGTGGTCAACCAGGACAATTGCGCCTATATCGTTTTCTCCCATTTTCTTGTACCCAATAAAATCCCAGGCGGTGCACCGCACTCTTCTTTGCTCGCCTATGGTGCGAATAGCGCTGACGACGTTTTGGCACGGGATAAGGATTGTTTTTTTGTAGGCACCCCTCCTAAACCTCTTGATTTCAAAGGTCTCAAGGTTGACAATGCTAACATCGAGCTAATCAATTCCTGTGGTTACACATGGGATATAAAAAAGGCTGAAAATGCGCA
>JALHPW010000076.1 GCA_022842255.1 Saprospiraceae bacterium
ACAATGCCCGCCAAGGCCACAATACCTACCATCGACATGATGACCGAAAAGTCCATACCTGTCAGGGCCATGCCAAGCAATACCCCAATGATACTGAAGATCACTTCCGACATGATAATCAAGGTCTTACCAATCGAATCAAATTGCACCATCAAGATAATCAAGATGATGAAAATCGAAATGATCAGCGAATTGCCCAAGAAGTTGAAGGCATCTTCCATCTCCGCATCCTGTCCAGCAAAACCAACCGTCACGCCCTCTGTTGGCGGCCAAGAGGAAATGGCTGCTTTGACGGCATTGACCACGTCGGTCTGACTGGGTTGATATTCAGAAGTGATGTTCGAAGAAATGGTAACGATACGCGATTGGTCGAGGCGACGGATACCGCCATAAGTCGTGGTATATTTCACATCGGCCAAAGAGGCCATCGGCACGGAACGAAGCACCCCGCCCATGTTCATGTCGCGGAAGGTGATATTGAGGTTTTCCACCGAGTTGATGTTCGACCGCTGGTCTTCCCGCAGGCGAATGGTGACCGGGATTTCGTCTTCACCGTCCTTGAATTTCGTGGCTTCCTTACCCAAAATCGCGGTACGGAATTCAGAGCCGATTTGGGCCGTCGAAATCCCTTCCCGATTGGCGCGGTCGCGGTCAATGTCGATGTTGATCTCTGGTTTTGACACAATCATGTCGCTGCGCAATTCCTCCACCCCTGGGATGTTCAAGGAATCCAAATGGCGGTGTACCGCACGAGAAACGGAGATAAGTTTGGCAAAATCATCGCCCCGAATTTCCACCGAAATTGGTTTGGGTGAAGGCGGACCGCCAGATTCCTGGTCCACCACGATTTCAGCACCGGGAATGACGCCTTTGGTGGCCTCCCGGATTTTATCCATATAGTCTTTCGTGCTCACACCATTGCGTTGGCCAAACTCAACAAATGCCACGCCTACTTTGCCCTTGTTGGAAGTAGCCGAACGGTCAAATTGGTCTTCGGAAGCACCCAAGGCTACGTTGGAAATCAAGGATTCCACAATCGGGTTGTCTTTGCCCAACACCTCTTCCACTTTCATTTCCATTACCCGCGTGAGCGAGTCGGTCACCGCAACATCCGTACCCACCGGAAGCGTCATATACACGTAAATGAAGTTCGGATCGGCTTTCGGGAATAATACGATGTTGCGTTTGCCGGAAGCAAACAACATCAAAGAGAAAACCAGCAACAACAACACGCTGACAATCATCGTAAACGGACGGTCCAGCGCGAAATTGAGGAATTTTGCATAGCCCCGTTGTGCTGCAGGCCAGCCATGGGTTTGGAACCAACGCACGGCCTTTTCCAATACAAAACGGTAAAATACCAGGAACAACGCGATGAAAACCAACAAGTTGCCCATGAAGAAATTGCCGTTCACATAGAAGTAAATCGTGGACAAGGCAAACAAGGCGTAGCCGAAAATAACCCGGCGGCGTTTTTTGGCCGGGGGTAGTTCGGTGCCTTCCCGTTTGCTGTCGCCCATGAACCACACCGCGAATACGGGGTTGACAATGTATGCCACCACCAACGAAGCCGTCAGGGTAATGATTACCGTAACCGGCATGTAGTGCATGAACTTACCAAAGATACCGCCCCAGAAAACCAGCGGGAAAAATGGCGCAAGCGTGGTAATGGTACCTGAAAGCACAGGCATGAACACCTCACCGGTCGCTTTTTTGGCGGCCTGGATGATGGTCAGTTTTTTATCCTCGTGGTATATTCGGTGCGTGTTCTCCACCACCACAATGGCGTCGTCCACCACAATACCGAGTGCAAGCAGGAAGGCAAACAGAACGATAAAGTTGAGGGTGTAACCAAGGCTCGGCAATATCATGAACGCAATGCACATCGAAAGGGGCACAGAAAGCGCCACGAAAATGGCGTCCGTAGCACCCATGAAGAACATCAACACAAAGGTTACCAAAATGAACCCGATGATGATGGTATTGATCAGGTCGTGCAGCGTGACCCGTGTGGCGCGGCTTTGGTCGCCTGTAATGCTCACCTCAAGGTTGGCCGGGAACTCATTGGCCTTCATCTCGTCCACCACTATCTTGATCTTGTCAGAAGCGTCAATAAGATTTTCCCCAGTGCGTTTGATGACGTTGAGCGAAATCACGTTGCGGCCATTGAGGCGGCTGAAGCTTTCCTGCTCCTTGTGTCCCATGCGCACATCAGCTACGTCTTTCAGGTACAACATGGCCCCGGATTGCGAAGCGATGATGATGTTTTTGATTTGCTCCACATCCTTGAAATCACCGCGAATGGAAACCGAACGTGTCATACCGCCGATGTCCACATTGCCCGCCGAAATCGTCATGTTTTCATAGGCCAGTGCGTTTTCAATATCGCGGAACGTAAGACTGGCCGCGGCCATTTTGTACTTGTCCACATCTATCTGCACCTCTTTTTCAAGTGCCCCAACGAGGTCGACACGGGTAATCTCGCGCATTTCCTCAATCCGGTCCTTCAAGTTATCGGCATACTCCTTCAACTTGTCGAGGCTAAAATCACCCGCGATGTTGACGTTCATGATCGGGATTTCCGAAATGTCGAACTCCGTGATGGTCGGGTCTTCCAAAAGGTCGGTCGGAAGGTCGCGGGCGGCTTTGTCCACCGCATCCTTTACCTTTTGCTTGCAAAGCGGCACGTCGAGGTTGGTGTTGAATTCCACGATAACGTTCGAGAAATCCTGCACGGAATACGACGACACTTTTTTGACGCCACTGATGCCCTTCAACTGTTTTTCGATGGGCTTTGTGACGAGTTGCTCCATATCGCTCGGGCTGGCGCCGGGATAAATGGTGGAGACAAATATAGTAGGAACCACCACATCGGGGAATTGCTCCTTTGGCAGAGCATTGTACGACATGATGCCTGCCAGTGTAATCAGCACCGTGATAATAAATATCGAGGCGCGGTTGTCAATAGACCAACTGGTGGGTTTAAATTCTTTCATGATATTGTTGATTCGAGTATCTAGGTGATGGTAATTTGGAGATGATATGCGCTTAGGTTTTTGTAGGTTCGAAGATTCAACGGTAGTTGCTGAGGTTTCTACTTTGAACTTTGGGATGCAAATGCTATATTTGCATAACCAAACCAAAGCCAATGAATTCTAACCAACTCAGCAGACTATCTGTTTCTGAATTGAACAAACTCTTAGAAGTCCAGAAACGGATTTTAGACTTTACGCTTTTTTACGAACAGGAACTACTAGGAGAAGGCTCTCGCCGACAATTGGAAGAAACTCGAAACAATGCGCTCGATAAGATAAACCTTCTTTCTACTGAATTAAAAAAACGCAAATCATGACTATCGTTCAACATTCGCAGATTCAGAACATCTTCAAATATTTTGAGACACTTCAATCTGAAGAAATTGAGCAGGCCTTTCTAAGCCATTGGAAGCCATTTGTTTTGTCATTGTCATCCGAAGAAGATCGTGCCCTAGCATTCAAACTGTTTTATGAATGGCAAACGGATCAAACGAAGACATTCCTTGAATTTCTACAAACCGACCTGCACAAAGCTGCCGTGGCCTAAAATTCAAAAAGCCACCACCTCCCCGTTGTTCACATCCTGAAAACCCGTAGAAATCACCCAATCGCCTTTTTTCAAACCGCTCAGGATTTCGACTTGGCCATTGTAGTTCTGGCCTTGTTTCACCATGGCTTTTTTAGCGATTGCTTGTTTTTCGCCCGTTTTTTCAGCCACCAACACAAAATCTCCGTCTTCCGCTGTTTGGATAAGGTTGACTGGGATGGAAATCGCGTTGGCACTTTGGTAGTCCACGATTTTCATGACCGCCACTTGGTTGGCACTGTACCCTGCACCAGGCAGGGCGCATTCTACCAAGAACGTGCGCGTCATCGGGTTGATGCTTTTGCTCACATAGGTGATGCGGGTGGTGATTTCCTTGTTCAAATCAGGGAAAAACACTTGCACTTGGTCGCCTTTGCGCACCTTGGCCGCATAGGCTTCCGTCACCTCACCTTTAATTTTTAAGTTACTGAGATTCAGGATGTTGCAAAGTGGCATACCCGGCGCAATGGCTTGGCCCTGCTTCAGCATTACCATATCCACCGTCCCGCTTTGGGGCGCGTAGATTTTGGTCATGCCCCATTGTTCCTTGATGGTAGCGATGCTGCGTTCGAGGCTTTCTTTGCCATTTTTAGCCTGGATAAAGGCTACTTCGGTACCGATTTTCTGGTCCCAGAGGCTTTTTTGACGGTTGTAGATGTCCGTCGCCGTAACGAGTTGACCATCGAGTTCAGCAAGCGTTTTGAGCAACACGGCATCATCCACTTCGGCGATGAGTTGGCCTTGGCGCACATTGTCGCCGTTTTTCACCAGTACACGTTTGAGCGCACCCGGCATTTTGGCGGTTGCCATCACACTTTGATCGGCATCCACCTTGCCTTGCAGGTCGATATAGTGGCGGAAAGGAGCAGTGGTAAGCTCTGCGAGCCCCACGGTCTTTACCTTTTTGACCGCAGGATTGGTGGCACTCACCTGTTTTTCGAGGTCGGCAATTTGGACATCAAGTTTGGCCTTTTGGTCTTTCAGTGCTGCCAGTTCAGCGGCCGGGTCTTTTGAACCGCCACCGCCGCAAGCTGCGAGCACGGTAATCATCAATGCGATGGATGTAAATTGGAGAAGGTTCTTATTTGTCATGTTGAAAATCAATTTTTTGTGTGATTTGGTACATGGGAACGGAGTTCCGATGTCTTTTCCTGGAACAGCGTTCCGAAGTCAAATTCCCGGAACGGAGTTCTGGGGAACATTACTGCCCCAGCGCTTTTTTGATGGCAATTTTTGCGGTCAAGAGGTCGAACTGTGCTTGCAATAAGCCCTGCTGAGCAGAGTACAGTCCAGATTCCGATTGGGTGATTTCAAAGCTGCTGCCCACCCCGGCTTTGTACTTGGTTTGGGTGGTGTCGTAGATTCGTTGTGCAAGCGCGAGGTTTTTCTCCTGGTTGGCCACCCGTTCCAATGCGTTGAGGTACTGCTTGCGTGCGCCGTCAAGTTCGAGCGTAATGGCATTTTCAAGCATTTGCTTTTGAATATCAACGGTTTGTGCAGTAATCACGGCGCGTTCTTTTTTGGCTTTAGAACCACCGCCGTCCCAAATGGGCACGCTCACCGACACCCCGGCCACTGCAGAAGAGATATAGTACCAGTCGTTGAAAGAAGGGGAATCTTTGGCGCCAAATCCGCCCTGATAACTCGGCTGCCATTGCAAAAAGCCGGCTACCGTAGGCATCCAGGGCTTGCGGTACAAGTCTACCTGAACGCCGCTGAGGTCGCGGCCTTTGAGCAGTACCAGATATTCCGGACGGGCCATGAAGTTTGCAGGAGAGCTCAAATCGGCATCGCCGGCAGCAGCGAGCAAGGAGGCGGTATTGTCCGCAAGGGTAATTTCAGTCCCTACCGGCATGCCCATGTTGAACTTCAAGGCATTCACCACGATGTCGCGCTGACGGGCCAAGTTGCCGCGTTCGCTGCGCAGGGTAGAGAGCGAAAGTTCGAGCCGATCTACATCCAGTTGTTCCGCAAAACCAGCCTGTGTGATGGCTTTGGTGTCGGACAACAGTTTTTCAAGATTGCCAATGTTCTTGTCCAGAATACTCAGGTTGTCGGAAATCAACAGCGCCGGGAGGTAACTGTCCGTCACGCGGTTGCGCACGGTTTGTCGCGCAGCAATCAGTTGATTGTCAACATATTGGCGATAGTATTTGGCGGCGCGCAAACCAAGGAGATAGGAGTTGTTGAAAATCAACTGGTTCACCGAGACATTGCCCGAAACACTGTGTACGGGGTTGAAAAAGATTTTGGAATCCGGATCGGAGGCGAAGGCCGCGCCTAGAAACTGCCCTAAGGCATTTATGCCGTCGCTTCCGCCCAATTCTTGTTCCAGGGTTTGGTAATACGAGGCATTTGGGTCGATACTTCCACCGCCGCCAAAAGACAGTGCGCCACTTGGCAAACCGCCCCGTTGTAGAAAGCCGGAATAGGACGCCCCAGCAGAAATCTGCGGCAACCCGGTGGCAAAATTTTCTTTTACCCGCCAATCCGCGTCTTTCAACTGCAGTTGGGCAATTTTGATATCGGGGTGGTTTTCCAGTGAAAACTGGATACAATCAGCAAGGCTCATGGCCTGGCCGCCTTGGGCATAGCCAAAGGCGCTGAAAGTAAGCAGGATGCCTGCGAGGAATAGTTTTTGTAAGTATTGCTTAAGCATGATTATGTTGGTTGTCTCGCGAATTTGGAAGGCCAGATCGCGATGAATGGATTTTAGTTGCAGAGGAGTTTTACGGGTTTATGAAGCGGCACGGGGTTGCAATTTTTCTTTCAGGACTTTAGCACCTTTTTCCGACACGATGCTATATAAATAGTTGATTATAAACTCTTTGAACAAGCCGTCAAAGCTATATGGCGGTTTTGGGAAATACCGTTCGTCAAAAATGGACATGGCACCGGCGATGTAAAAACGGGCTGCAATCTCGACGTCAAAATCCGTGCGGTAGAGCCCATCCCGTCGCCCCCATTCAATGTTTTGCCGTGCCATATTGAGGATATACCCCTGTTGAAAATCATTGACCCGCTCCCAAACCTCTCGGTGATATTTTTGCATTTCATGTACAACGTTGGGTTTCATTTGCCCAAAATCGGCCATGATTTGTTTGATTACCCGCACCATTTCGTCTACCGCATCCGTAGAGGCTGCATGTACCAGCTCGTCAATAGAACATTGAGCGGCAATGTGCCGGTCCATGACCTTGCTCACCAAATCGTCCTTACTCTCAACAAAAGCATATAATGTTTTTTTGGAAATACCGAGCTCACGCGCCACGTCGTCCATGGTGATGCTTTTGATACCAAGCTTGAAGAATAGTTCCTCAACCCTTTTCAGCCATTTTTCCTGCTGTTCTGTAAACATGGCACAAAGGTAACGTTGGAAACGTTTAACAAAAAAATCGTTTCCTGTGTATCCGCCTCTTTTTCGACCAACGTCGAATAAAATTCCAAAACCGCCTTAAAAAGTTCCATCAAACAGAACAAAAAGAAAGTTCAACATGAAATGACCTTCAAGGTTTATAGTTACCTATATCTTTGAGCCATGTCAGCCACTCGCCGCGCCTACCTAGCCCTAGCCCTCATTTGTATTGTATGGGGCACTACTTATGCTGCCAGTAAGTACGCAATAGTCGACTTCCCGCCATTTCTGTTGGTCGGCATTCGACAAACGGCCGCAGGGCTTCTACTTTTGTTGTTGGCGTTCGGCTCTGGAAAAATCCAAATACCCAACCGCCGCTACATCCTGCTTCAATCCATCACGGGACTTGCCACCATCACCGGTGGAAATGGTTTTGTTACCTGGGGAATGCAGTACGTGTCCTCGGGCTTGGCCGCCATTATCGGGTCTTTGACCCCCGTGATGGTGGTGCTGATTTCGCTAGTCTGGCATGGCAAGGAGCGAATACACACCCGCATGATTTTGGGTGTTTTATTGGGTTTTGGCGGATTGGCACTGATTTTTCGGGAAGGATGGCAGGATTTTATTCGCCCGGAGTACCGTTGGGGCATCGCGGGCTGTTTTGCCTCTTGCATCACTTGGTCTTTGGGGACCGTGATGGCCAAACAATGGAACGCGCACGGAGTATCCCCTTTGCTCAATGCTGGGTTGCAGATTACCGCTGGGGGGCTAGGAGGTTTTGTGATGAGTTTCTTTTTTGACACCTCGCATACCATCCACCACACTACGCAAGGCTGGATTGCTGTGGCTTATCTCGCTATCATTGGTTCTGCCCTGGCCTTCACACTGTACATGTTTGCACTCAAGCACCTCAGCGCTACCATTACATCGCTGTATACCTATATCAATCCGGTGGTAGCGATTTTGCTGGGTTGGGCCTTGTTGGGCGAGTCGCTCACCGCTTGGGAAGTAGCGGGCATGGCCTGTACCATTTTTGGGGTGTGGATTGTGAATTCAAAGCGGGATTGATATAAAATCAGCAAAAACTTTGATTGATTTAACCGTTATTTGCTCGGAATTTCAGCAATTTACAGCTTATTGATTTTTCATTTTTGGAATAAATCTTTCAAAAATTTCTTTTTAAGGAATTGAATATCAGTTGCTTAAGAAGAAAAACTTCCTATCCAACGCATGAAGCGCAGCAAAATCGCCGGCATCGGCTCCTACCTCCCCGAACGAATTGTCACAAACGACGACCTAGCCAAAGTCATGGATACCACCGATGAGTGGGTGCAGGAACGAACAGGCATACAAACCCGACGCTACGGCAAAAAGCATGAGGAAACCACCTCTACCATGGGTGCAAAAGCCACTTTGGTAGCCTGCGAACGGGCTGGGATCTCCCCGGAAGAAATTGACTTTATCATCTTTGCTACGCTTAGCCCCGACTACTATTTCCCCGGATGCGGGGTGTTGCTGCAACGCGAACTGGGCATCACCCACAAAGAAGTGGGCGCGCTTGACATTCGAAACCAATGCAGCGGGTTTCTGTACGCCCTGAGCATCGCCGATCAATTTGTCAAAACGGGGATGTACAAAAATGTGTTGGTGGTCGGTTCCGAAATGCACTCTATGGGACTGGATTTCAGTACCCGGGGGCGCAACGTGACCGTAATTTTTGGCGACGGTGCCGGCGCAGCCATCATCCAACCCACGGACGATGAGCATCAAGGCATCTTGAGCACCAAACTACACGCCGATGGTACCTATGCCGAAAAACTGGCCTTTACCAATCCAGGCGCTCACGGCGGTTACCACCAAAAAAGAACCGAAGACACCACGGATTTGGGATACCCACCCGCCGATACCTATGGCGAAATATTTATTACGCCCAAAATGGTAGCCGACGGGCTGTTGTACCCCAACATGGAAGGGCAATTTGTATTCAAACTGGCCATCCAAAAATTCCCGGAAGTCATTCAGGAAGCGTTGAAAGAGGTCGGACTCGAAACCTCCGACATCTCCATGCTCATCCCGCACCAGGCCAACTTGCGCATCAGCCAAATGGTGCAGCGTTTGCTCCGCTTGAACGACGACCAAGTGTGGAACAACATCCAAAAATACGGCAACACCACGGCCGCGTCCGTGCCCATCGCACTTTGCGAAGCCTGGGAAGCCGGTAAAATCAAAAAAGGTGACCTGGTGTGCCTCGCTGCGTTTGGAAGTGGCTTCACCTGGGCAAGCGCTTTGATTCGGTGGTAAAACAGGTTATTGGTTGACTGGTTAATTGGTGATTGGTTGATTTGAAACCGATAAACCAATCACCAATTAACCAGTCAACCAATAAACCTGCCTAACGCCCGACCGTTCAAGATGAGCAGTCGGGTGTTTTAACGTTACTTTCATCGAAAAGGGATATTAAAAACGAGGGAACAGGCGTTAATGCACAGTTTTTAGCAAAACAGGGGTTAATATTGTCAGCCAACATACAAATGGCACATGCTTTGCCGACCCATTTGCGCAACCTTTAATCAAAACAGTTACTGCTATGTTTCTTGAATCAAAAAATCTCCGGGCGGCTATATTGCTCTCGCTCCCGTTTGCAGCCTGGGGACAATCTAGTACCCCTATATACTTGGCCAACCCTTCGTTCGAAGGCTCGCCAGGTGCAGGAATCGAAATCCCTGGGTGGTACAATTGTGGTCCAGCCCATGAGACACCACCCGATCTTCAGCCCGGGTTCTTTAAAGTGCTCACGGCTCCCCGTCATGGCAACACCTACCTCGGACTGGTGGTGCGCCAAACCGGTACCTGGGAAAGTGTAGGGCAACGCCTGTCCCAACCTTTGGAAATAAACCAATGCTATGAGTTTAGCATGGATTTTCGCCGCGACACCTCTTATGTCAGTCCCTTGGCAGGCAGCGGTATTCCGGTTAAATTTACCACCCCAGCCCGCGTTATTGTCTGGGGCGGCAACGGCTACTGCCACAAAGGCGAGGTCTTGTACCAATCCTCTGTGATCATCCACCCGCGCTGGCTAACCTATGGTTGTCGACTCAGTCCCAAAAAAGGAACTTGGTCGCATATCATCATTGAAGCCTATTATGGTTCTCAAGACCCATTCAACCCCACGCTTCCCCTGCACACCAATGGCAATGTGTTGATCGACAACGCTACACCCATCAAATCAGTCCCTTGCGCACCGGATAAAATGCCTCCGGCCAAGAAAAAACCGGAAACCCCACCAATTGGCGCAAAAGGACCAAAACCTACCCCTAAAGCGGTACCTGTTGAACCCGTAAAAACAGCCCCGGTAGTAGCGGAAACTTTCAAAAACCCCAAACGTGGCAAGTCATACCGCCTCGACGTGTATTTCAAGGCCAATGAATATACGTTTGACCTGGGAAGCAGCGAAAAAAGCCTGGAAGACCTTTACAACATGCTCAAGAACAACTCGGAAATCAGTGTAGAGATTGGCGGACATACCAACAACCTGCTCCACCCATACGAAGCCAAAGCACTCGAGCTTTCCACCAAACGCGCCAAATCCGTAGCCGATTGGTTGATTTCTAAAGGTGTTTCGGCCGACCGCGTGCAATACAAAGGCTATGGCTGGAAAAAACCCGTAGAACCCAATACCACACCCGAAGGCCGCAAACGCAATCAGCGGGTAGAGGTTACCATTTTGACTTACGGCGGGTAAGTATTTATCAGAGATACCCAAGAAAAAAGGCTTCCAGCGCATTGCTGGAAGCCTTTTTTAATTTCGTGAAGGACTTTTGGATTCAATTCAACTTATCCATATCCCGGATGAGAATGGTGTTGCGGTTGAAATGGATTAAGTTTGATTTTTTCAGTTCGTTCAGGATGGCAGTCACGGTTTGGCGGCTTGCACCCACTAGATTAGCAATGTCCTGTTGGGTAAGGCCGTGCTTCACCAAGGTCTCAAAACCTACCTGGCGGCCACGTTCGCCGGCACTTTCCTTTAAAAATTCTACGATTCGGGTGCGCACATCTTTCAAAATCAAGGATTCCCAATGGCGCTCGGCGCGGCGAAGTCGTTCGCCGAGATAAAGCATCACCGCTTGCGAAAGCTCAAAGTTGTGCTGCATGAGGTATTTGAAATCGTCTACCCGCACCGCAAAATAATCCACGTCGCGGCTCATTGCCGAAGCAAACTCCACGCGGGATTGTTCGCCGGTAAGGCCCAATTCGCCAAAAACCGTGAAAGGGTGCTGGATGTTTTTGATGATTTCGCGGCCATCATGCGAGTAGATGCCAATCTTAACCGCGCCACCTGCCAGCAGACATACATAGTCGCTCGGCTGATCGGCAAGATAAATAAAGGAGTGTCTGGGGGCCGTGCGGCGCTCAGCCATCAATGCCAGGCGTTGCAGCTCAGCCTCCGAGAGCGACGCCAACAGTGGAAATTGTTGGAAAACTGCGTGTATAGGTTGTCCAGTCATGCGAGATTGTCTTTGGTTGGAAACGAGAACATACGGGAGGCAAGCCTTTTTAATCCAAAACTGTGCCAAGAGTATCAAAGCAGGGCTTTTTACCACGCATTGTGTAGGCTTCTTTTTCTTTTTGCAGAAAACACCCAGCGCGTCTTACCTTTCGCCAAGCTCTGAGGCACGGAGCTGCCCGTCCACCATAAACCATCTACCGTAAACCGTCCACCGTAAACCGTAAACTATCACATGGTCAAGCCATTCTCCCTGCTCACGGATTTCGATATTGCCCTCTTTCAAAGCGGCAAACATTTTCGGCTGTATGAAAAAATGGGAAGCCACCTCGTGGAACACGAAGGCCAGCGAGGCGTATGCTTTTCGGTGTGGGCACCCAATGCCAAACGGGTCAGCGTAGTAGGCGATTTCAACCAATGGAACCCGGATAGCCATATCCTGCTTCCCCGTTGGGATTCCAGCGGTATCTGGGAAGGATTTATCCCCGAAATCGGCAAAGGAACTACCTATAAATACCATATCAAGACCAACCTCGGGGTAGACCTGGACAAAGGTGACCCCTATGCGCGGACCTGGGAGACGCCGCCGCGCACCGCCTCCATTGTATGGGATTACGACCATCAGTGGAAAGATGAAAAATGGCTAAAAAGCCGGCGCGAAAAAGCCGGCAAACCACAACCCTGGTCGGTTTATGAAGTACATGCAGGCTCTTGGAAAAAAATAGCCAACGACGGCAATCGCTCCCTGAATTGGCGTGAACTTGCCGACGACCTGGTGCCCTACGTGAAAGAAATGGGCTTCACCCACGTAGAACTCATGCCCGTGATGGAACACCCCTATTTCCCATCCTGGGGCTACCAAATCACCGGTTTTTTTGCCCCCACAAGCCGTTCGGGTTCGCCGGAAGACCTCATGTTTTTGATCGACAAATTCCATGCGGAAGGCATTGGGGTTATCCTCGACTGGGTGCCTTCACACTTTCCGAGTG
>JALHPW010000077.1 GCA_022842255.1 Saprospiraceae bacterium
CTACATCCTGGTGCTGGCGTCCGCGCCAAAGCTGAGGTACGGGCTGGACGCAGGCACAAACTGGGCGGCAACCGCCTCGCTCCGTACACTATCAAAGGTGAGGACGTGGGCAGAATCGCGGAGCAATTTGGGCGTAACGAGTGCGCGCGAAAAATCAGGGGTCACCACGGTTATCTCTTGCGCAAAGGCAAGGGACGGCAATAGCGACAGCAGCCACAGCAGTAGGGGGATAAATCGGTTTTGAAGACGGGTAGGGGTACCGTTCATAGCGTTGTCTTAAAGAAATGAAGTCGCGCCGAAGGACAGGGAGATTAAAAGAAGATTAATGGCAAACCTAAAAGATTAGATTTGGTGGAATGTCAAAATTTCACAAGATTTTTTTTGCGGTAGAAAACTGTGCCAAGATATGC
The DNA here is from genome assembly GCA_022842255.1 of Saprospiraceae bacterium. Lineage (GTDB taxonomy): Bacteria > Bacteroidota > Bacteroidia > Chitinophagales > Saprospiraceae > M3007. The sequence goes on from JALHPW010000077.1 coordinate 411, forward strand.
TATTTCTGCGAATGTCTGACAGGTTAATGGCCCAAATTGACCCCAAATGCCCGGACATTGGCGTTGTTGCTACCCAAAACCAGTACATTTTTACCAGACTTGCGTCGGACAAGCGACAGATCGCGCACCTCGCCTGCTGCCCAAAATCCGGTTTGTCCATTGGGTAAAAACCGAAACCCTCCCTTGCCATCGCCCTCCAAAAGGCAACCATTGGAGGCGTCTTGGCGGTAGGTTTCGGGGTCTGCCCCAAAATCGTTCCCAACTAAAAGCAAATCGGTTTTCCCATCGCCCGTAAAATCTGCGGCAAGGATGCGATTGCAAGGGGCAACTTGTGCTTCCAAGGGCAGAAAGTGCGGGGTAAAACGCCCGTTCTGATTTTCAAACCACTGTGTTTCAAGGGTTTTTGCTTCCAGACAAAGTCCTTTCAACAGGTCTTTTTTCGTAAAAACATCGGTGATGGAAGCCTTGGCATACGGCGCGTGGCGTTGAAACTTCTTTTTAATGGAGGGGATTTGGGAAGCCAAAAGGTCGCGTTGAGGCACGGGGTAGTACGCACCTTCCCAAGGGGTACAAAACAAGGGGTCGAGGCTCCCGTTTTGGTCAAAATCGCTGGCGAACAAACGGAGCGGCGCAATGGCTGAAGCTCGATGGCGGGAGTTCAGCCCCCAGTTGCCTGCAACAATATCCTGGTCTCCATCGCCATCCAAATCGTTGATTTTCAAACATCTCCACCATCCTGTGGTGTTTTCGAGACCGAGGACTTTAGTGAGGCGGTGACTCGAAGTCACCGCCTCACTTCCTTTTTCAAATTTAAATGCCTCCAAGTCCATCCAATCCCCAGCCACCAGCATTTCTGACTTGCCATCCCCGTCCAAATCGCCAAACTGTATGTCTGTCACCATGCCAATCTTTTGAAATTCCGGGGCCACCGAAGCTGTTACATTTTTAAACCGCCCACCCTCATTTTTCAAAATCAAGGATTCAGCTGCTTCGGGGAAACGCCCTGGCACGGCGCGTCCACCCACGAATACATCCTTGCGTCCGTCTTCATCGTAGTCAAAAACTGCCACACAACTGCCTGATTGTGTTTCGCTTGGCAAAGCTTGGGTGTTGCGTGTGAAGGTTCCTTTCCCATCGTTCAGATAAAGCCGGTCCTGGTAAAGCGGCGAGTTTGTAGGTTGCTCATTGCCCCCGCTCACCACGTACAAATCCAAATCTCCGTCGCCATCCGCATCAAAAAACGCGCTGGCGGTGTCTTCAAAACCCTGGTCTGATTCAAGTGCGGGCTGGGCGTTCTTCGAAAACTGGCCAGTCTGGTTTTGCAGGAAAACCGCTCCCGCTTGACCCGCAGCGCCTCCGATGAAAATATCCTCCGCGCCATCGCCATTGAGGTCGCCCGTGGAAATGCAAGGCCCTGTACGGCTCAAACGATAGGGCAGGAGCTTTTCGCGGTCAAAATCTTCAAAGGGGTTTTCCAGGTGCCTGAAATCGAGTCCGGTGGAAGCCGTAATTTCTTCAAATAACGGATTGGTTTGTATGGGCGACTGCGGACAACGACCCGTTTGTGCATCGGTTATTTTTAAGACAAGACGTTGATTAACAGCAACATTGTTCAGCACTTGAAAGCGCTTTTCCTGCCAATCAACCTCGATTTTTTCAATGGTTTTTACCGCGCCCAGTCCAATTTGGAAAATCGGTTCCACACTCGAGTAAAACCCACGCACATTGGTCATTTCTTGTGAAAAAACCATTTCCCCACCTGCCCACACCCGCACTTTTGCGCCTATTCCAAAAGGGTTTTGGGCCGTGCCCTGGCACTTGATTTGCAACCAATGGTGCTGGTTGAAGCCCACTGCCTTGTTTTCATAAATTCCCGGCGGACTTTCCAGGTTATTGGTAATCAGGTCCAAATCGCCGTCGTTGTCCAGATCGGCATAGGCAGCACCGTTGGAAAAACCACGTTTGCCAAAGCCCCAGGCTTCTGACACATCGGCCAGTTGCAGCGAGCCCGTGTTTTGAAAAAGATAGTTGTGGGAAGTTTCAGAAGGCATTAGACCCACATAATCCTCGAAATTAGGGAAACGGCCCTTGCTCACGCCGCCGGTTCGGTTGATGCTGTCGGCGGTATACAGGAAAAAGTCAAGGTCGTTCAAGTCGCGTTTTACCCCGCTGCTGATGAACAGATCGCGCCATCCATCGTGATCGAAATCGGCCAACAGCGGTGCCCAACTCCAATCGGTAGCGGCCACGCCTGCCAGATTGCCTAATTCTGAAAAACCGCCCTTCCCATCAGCGATTTGTAGCACGTTCCGCATGGCTTGCCGACCATAACCGCGTTGCTGCATTTGTCGGTCGCGCTCAAGGGTCATCGTGGACATCAATCTTTGACGGCGTGGCCATTCGGCGGCCAGCATGTCCAAGGTTACCAGGTCGGCACGGCCATCCCGGTTGAGGTCGGCGAAATCTGCCCCCATGGTGTGGTTGGACGTGTGCCGGAAATAAGTGTCGGCCTGGTCCTTGAAGGTGCCATCGCCTTGATTCAGGTACAAAAAGTCGGGCATGACAAAGTCGTTGCCCACAAAAAGGTCTGGCCAGCCATCGTCGTTGAAGTCAGAAACGAGGGTAGATAGGCCAAATGCCCGGTTTTTCAGGCCTGCCTGCTGGGTGACGTCCACGAATTTACCAATTCCACCTTGAGTGTCATTTCTATACAATCGGTCCGATTCATACTCGTCTTTAGGGGGCTGGTTTCGCGCCGAACCTGTGGTATAGTCCAGGTTGTTCATGTTTTTGAAATCCACGGGCTGGTTCAGTACATAGCAGTCGAGGTCGCCATCCAGGTCGTAATCAAAGAAATTGGCGTGTTGGGAAGCGGAGATATCGTCGAGGCCAAATTCGGCAGCATGTTCGGAAAAAGTATGGTCTCGATTATTGACCAACAACAAGTTACGCCGTTCAGGCAGGGGGCTGAGCCAGGTTCTGCAGACATATAAATCTTGCCAACCGTCGGCATTGATATCCACCACGGTGACCCCTGTTTTAAGGCCACTAAACTTGGACACGCCGGCTTTTTCGGAGATGTCCTCAAATTTTATCCCGCCCTTGTTCAAATAAAGTCGGCAGCCCTGCAAGCGCGCACTGAAAAAAAGGTCCTGTAAACCATCGTTGTTCACATCTAGCACGGCCACGCCACCTCCGTTGTAGATGTACGGGTCGGCAATGAAATTATAGCGGAATTCTTCCTGCACGGTCGGGACGAAGTCGATTCCGGTTTGAGATGGTAACAGCAGTTCGAACTTTGTGCTCGGCGTAATGGGGGCTTTTTCCTCCTGTCCGGGGCGCAAACGCGAATCGTCGGAACAGGCAATGAAAAGCAGGATACTGGCGAGGGCGAGGAGTCTCATGCAGGTTGGTTTGAGGCGTGAAAATAAGTGGACGCATCCAAAACCAGGGGTTTGAATTTTTTTTGCGGGCAGCACTTGTTTTTACTAAACACTGTTCAGTAACTTTGCAGCGTTTAGTAAAATAGCATGGGAATCATATCCAGAAAAGAAAGAGAAAAAGCAGAAATGCGTAGGCTGATCCTCAGTGCTGCGCATGATATTTTTAAAGAGAAGGGCTACGATGGGTTGAACATCCGCAGCATTGCCGAACGTATCGAGTACAGTCCGGCCACGATTTACCTTTATTACAAGGACAAAAACGAGATTTTTTACGCGCTGCAATACGAGGCTGCGGCTGCCAAGCGCGACCACCTGCTCCCGGCGCTCAGCATCGAGGACCCCTGGAAACGGCTCATAGAGTTTGGTCGATTGTATGTGGATTTTGGCTTGAAACACCCTGATTGGTACGACCTGCTTTTTCTGACGCGTGCGCCCATGGAGCATATTGAAAACCAGCAGTGTTGGACGCTTGGCATGGCTACCCATTCCTTTTTTGTGGAAACCGTGCAAGCCTGTGTGGATGCTCGATTTTTCAAAAGTACCGATACCGAAACCATCGCCTACACCCTTTGGTGTCATGCCCACGGGATGGTGTCGCTTTTCGTGCGGGAACGCATGCGTATGTACCCACCGGAGGTACGTGCAGAACTGGCAAAGAAATCCTTTGCAATGATTGTAAAAATGGCTGAATCATTGTAAATCAATACGTTATAAGTTTGTTGTTGTATGGACGCCGTCTTTAAAAAAATGAGCTTCAAGGGCCAGCCTGAAATTTGCGTGTTGAATGCCCCGGATAGTTTTTTGCCCAATTTGGAGGCTATGGAAAGCTTGACCCAAATCAAAACCGATTTGGATAGTGTACAAAAGTTGCACTACGGACTGGCTTTTGTGACCAAACAAGCGGAGGTAGACTCCATCGCCCTAGCTTTTTCCGAAAAATTGGAGGGCGATGGCCAGATTTGGTTCGCCTATCCGAAAGGCAGTTCCAAACGCTACAAATGCGAATTCAACCGGGATACTGGATGGGCGGTATTGGGCGCTCAGGGATTTGAACCGGTACGCATGGTGGCCATTGATGGAGACTGGTCCGCCCTCCGCTTTCGACGGGTGGACTATGTGAAAAACATGACCCGCAGCTTTGCCATGACCGAAGCGGGCAAGGCCAAAGCTGGCAAATAATGCGACTCATCCCCCGAATACTACCGTTCACCGCTTTTTACTTTGGCAGCCGTAACAAGCTGCATTTTTTTGCACCATCAATAAACGTTGTTCAGAAAGTAAAACCCGTTTTGAGAACATTGCCCTTTCTATTATGAACAAATACCTGTCTTTTTTACTCCTTTCCGTGCTTTTGGTAGGGTCTCTCCCATCGCTTCAAGGGCAATCGGCCGTCTTGGAAGGTTACATCCAGGAAGGCTTGTATGCAAACCTCCAATTGAAGCAGCAAGGACTGGACATTGCCAAACAACAAGAATCCATCCGCCAGTCGAAGGCCCTGGGAATGCCCAAACTGACCTTTGATGCCAATTATACCGTGGCCGCAGGTGGGCGAAAGATTGATTTTCCGATTGGCGATTTGCTTAATGGGGTGTACGGCAACCTCAACGCACTCAATGCCGTGCCGGGCAATTTGCCGCCCGGGGTGATTCCTGGACAGTTTCCTACCCTGGAAAACCAACAAGTTCAATTCCTGCCCAACAACTTCCATGAAACAAAAGTCAGTTTTGCCTATCCGATTTTTAATTCGGATTTGAAATACAACCGCCAGATCCAAGGGCATTTATTGGAAAGCAAATCGGCCGAAAAAGCCGCCACAGAACACGAGCTCCGGTATCAAATTACAGAAGCCTACCTCAATTACCTCCGTGTTTTGGAAGCCGAAAAGATTTGGCTCAACGCCAAAACCGTGCTGACGGAGCTCCGCCGGTTCAACGAAAGCCTGGTCAAAAATAATGTGGCTACCCGCGATGTGGTGGCCACCGCCGATTACGAACTGAGCAAGGCCGACAACGAGATTTTTAAATTCAAAAGTCAGCAGAACACGGCCCGTTCTTATTTCAATTACTTGATTAACAAAGATTTGCAAAGCGAGGTTGTGGTGGATACCGCCCTGCTCCGCTCCAACGTGACGGTTTATCAAGCGGAACAACTGGTACAGCAAAGCCTAGAAAATCGTCCTGAGTTTGACGCACTCCGCGCCGGTCAACTGGCCGCTGAAACCGATGTGCGCCGGAATGCTGCAAATTCCAAGTTGCCGGATTTTTACCTCGGTGGTTCGCTTGGGTTTCAGGGTTTTGGATATAAATTCAACAAGGAGCAGGCTTATGCCTTGGCACAAGTGGGTTTGACGTACGACCTTTTTGACGGCGGAATCCGCAAGAGCAAAACGCAGGAAGCCCGATTGCAGGCCGAGTCCGTCCGCAATCAAACCGAGCAGGCGCAACAACAAATCGCTATGCAGGTCACCGCCGCCTACAACGACCTCGAAGCCGCTCGCAACTCCTTTCAAACCGCCCAAATTGGCCTCCGCGCTGCTGAAGAGACCTTTCGCATCGTGAACAACAAGTACCGCGCAAACCAGGTGCTACTATTGGAATTTCTCGACGCACAAAACCGGGTCACCACCGCCCGACTGCAGCAACTGCTGGCTTGGTCGGAGGTGTTGATCAAGGAAGCCGGGCTTCGCAAAGCGGCTGGCCTGTAAACCGGAACGCTGTTCCGGTATCAATAATACCTAGTCCACCACCGGAACGCTGTTCCGGTATCAATAATACCTAGTCCACCACCGGAACGCTGTTCCGGTATCAATAATACCTAGTCCACCACCGGAACGCTGTTCCGGTACCAATAATACCTAGTCACCACCGGAACGCTGTTCCGGTATCAATAATACATAGTCCACCTCCGGAACGGAGTTCCGGTGTACCAACAATACACAATCAACCACCGGAACGGAGTTCCGGCGTACCTAAATGAACAAGCAAACCATACTCGAACAACTGGAGATCCATCATGCTGAATTTCAGCATCTAATGAGGTCTTTTAGTGAGGCCGATTATCTCTCCGCCCCAGAAGGTAAATGGAGCGCCGGCCAACAACTCGATCATATTTGTCGGAGCGTGGCCCCGGTCAATATGGCGTTCGGGTTGCCTCTATTTGTTTTGGGCTGGTTCTTTGGAAAAGCCAACAGGCCCTCGCGCAGCTATGAGGCATTGGTAGCGAAGTATAAAACCAAGTTAGCCGAAGGAGGGCGTGTTGGTGGCCGATTCATTCCCCCCACGGCGGAGTGGACCGAGCGGGAAAAGTTGCTGCGACGATTGGAGCTATTGGTGGCTGCCTTAGGCAAAAAAGTGGCGAAAGTGAAGGAGAATCAATTGGATACCTACATTCTACCACACCCTTTGTTGGGAAAATTGACCCTGCGTGAAATGCTCTATTTTACCATTTACCATGTGCAACACCATCAAAGTGCGGTATTGCTAAACCTTGGCAAACCCAACTGATATACCTGCCACAAATTACACGAATTGACACCATTTGAAATCCGAATTCGTGAAAATTCGTGCAATTCGTGGCAACCTAAAAATATGTAAAATCGCTTTCGACATGAAAAAAATAGCACTCAAAACCATCGCTTTACCTGCCCTCCTTTCAGCCGTAGCCATCATTGGCCTGTGTGCCCTGCTGGGTGGCTGTGGAGCAAAAGCGGAGGAGAAAAACATCTTGGCAGGTCAAGACGAATCTATCCCCGTCCACACCGCGATGGTTCAGCAAAAAACGGTGGCTTTGCCGATTCATGCCAGCGGTATCCTGACCTCTTCGGCGGAGCAGCGCTTGTCGTTTAAGATTGGTGGTATCATCCGCAAGATTTACGTGGATGAAGGCGATGTGGTGCGCCCTGGGCAATTGCTCGCGGTGCTGGATAAAACCGAAATTGATGCGCAGGTGAATCAAGCGCAACAGGGTTTGGCCAAAGCTGAACGGGATTTGGGGCGTGTGGAAGGGCTTTACCGCGACAGCAGTGCCACTTTGGAGCTTTTGCAAAATGCCACCACGGGACGGGATGTAGCCAAAGAAACCGCCCGAATCGCCACCTTCAATCAACAATACGCTGAAATCCGTGCCACCCGCGCTGGAAAAATCATCAAAAAACTCATCAACGAAGGCGAAATCACCGGTCCCGGGATGCCTGCTTTTGTGCTGTTTGAAACAGGCAAAGATGATTGGGTGGTGAAAATCAATGTCAGCGACCGCGACTGGGCGCGATTGAGCCTGGGCATGCCTGCCCGCGTCACGATGGATGCGTATGAAGGCACGGTGTTCAACGGGAAATTGAGCGACCTGGCCCCTGCCGCCGATCCCGCCAGCGGGCTGTACCCGGTCGAAATCCGCATCCAGCCCCAAGGCAAACGTTTTGCTCCGGGCCTTTTTGCGGAAGTGGATATTACACCTTCACAATCAAGACCTTATGTGGTAATTCCGGTAGAAGCCATCGTAGAAGGTGATGGCCAAGCGGCCTTTGTTTTTGCCCTTCAATCGGATGGTGTGAGCGTGAAAAAGATGCCCGTTCAGGTGGCCTTTATGGAAGGTGCACAGGCGGTAATTGCCTCGGGACTGGAAGGCGTGCAAGAAGTGGTGACGAGCGGCGCCCCGTATTTGAGCGAGAAGAAAAAGGTTCGGAAACTGTAAAAGCCAAATCCTCAATCGAATTCTTCCATGCGATACTTATTGTTGCTGTTCTGGAGCGTTGCGACGCTTTCGCTTTTTGGACAAAAAATCAAACGACCAGAAGACGCCGGATTTTCAGCGTTCGCGCTACCCGCTTTGGGCGATTCCATTCGGCTTTTGGTTGCGGATACCAGCGCCGCCTTGAATCAACGAAAAGCGGTTTTCCTTTTTGTACAGGGCTCTTTGCCTACCCCTGTGCTGATTACAAATGGAGAAGCTGCTTACAGCCCCTTTCCGTTTGACATTCGCCCCTATCAAAACGATTATCATTTTGTGGTGGTTTCAAAACCAGGACTGCCTATCATGACCCATGTGAATGCTTTGGATGCGCAGTTTAATTATTTGGACCCGGATACCAAACGTCCGCCGAAAGCTTATTCCGATCAAAATTACCTCGATGCTTACGTTCAACAACACCAAACCGTCATCGATTGGCTCGTACAACAACCCTGGGTCGACGCTTCAAAAATAGTGGTTTGTGGAGGTTCACAGGGGGCCAGGATTGGAGCGCATTTGGCGGCCGCGAAACCAGCAGTGACCCACCTGATTTACTTTTCAGGCAATCCGAACGGACGAATGGACGAAGAGGTGCGAAGGATTCAGCGGGATGAATTATTGGGTAAAATAAGTCCGGAGGCTGCGGTCGAAAAACTGGAATCACTGCAAACCTATTGGAAATGGGCCTTTGAAAATGCACAATCCACGGATGTTGAACAAGGAGATTCTCCGAAGACAAGTACTTCATTTTCAGTCTCCTCCAGAGCATGCCTGACCAGTTTGAATATCCCAATACTAGTTGCTTACGGCACAGCCGACCTTACAGCAGCGCCTTGTGCCACCCTGCCGATTGATTTTTTCAGGTTGAATAAAACCAACCTTACCCTGAAGGCTTACCCAAACTACGACCATCATTTTTTCAAACAAAACCCGGATGGCAAAGAACCTGAATACAAAATGGATGAAGCATTCAAGGAATGGATGCTTTGGCTCAAATAATCCCTTAAACGTGGCTTAAAAAATTTACCATGAAAATCGCCGAATTCTCCGTCAAGAACTCCCAGTTTACCTTTATCGTCTTTTGTTTTGTGATGGCCCTGGGACTGGGTTCCATGTTCAATATGCCACGTGCCGAGGACCCCAAATTCGCGCCGCCGGGCTACAACGTCGTGGTGGTGTACCCCGGCGCAGGCCCTGCTGAAATCGAGGACAAAATTACCGACAAGCTCGAAGCCAAACTCGGGGCACTGGAAAACATCGACCGGATGCGCTCGCTTTCGTTCAATGGCATTGCGGTGTTGACCATCGAGTTCAAACACGGGGAAGACACCGACAAAAAATACGAGGAAGTGGTACGCGAGGTCAACGCCGCCCGCGCGGAATTGCCGCAGGATATCTACCGCCTTCAAATCCAGAAGTTTTCTTCCTCCGACGTGGCAATCCTGCAAGGCGCCATCGTGTCGGAAAATGCCTCCTGGGCGGAATTGCGCACCCAAGCCGAGCGCTTGGAAGAAGACCTGGAAAAAATCCCCGGCATCAAAGCCGCCGACACCTGGGGCTTCCCCAAACGCGAGGTGCGTATTGCCTTGAACCTGCCCAAAATGGCTGCCGAAAACGTGCCTGTAACCCGGGTGCTTGGAGCCTTGCAAAGCGAAAACCTCAGTATTCCGGGTGGCGCGGTGAATGCTGGAAACCGGACGTTTAACGTGGAAACCAGCGGCGATTACCAAAGCATCGAAGAAGTGCGCAACACGCTGGTGAACGGCCAAAACGGTCGCGTGCTGTACCTCAAAGATTTGGCGGACGTAGAGTGGGCGTATGAGGAAAACCGCCACTTGGCCCGGGTAAATGGCACCCGTTGTGTGTGGGTGACGGCCCGTATGAAGGACGAGCAGAATATTTTCGAGGTGGGGGAAGCCGTGAACAAAAAAGTAGCAACCTGGCGGGCCGAATTGCCCAAAAGTATGGATTACAACAAGGTTTTTGACCAAAACGACTCAGTTAGCAAACGCCTTACCCGATTCGCCAAAGACTTTGGAATTGCCATTTTACTTGTACTGCTCACGCTTTTGCCATTGGGTTGGCGTGCCGCGCTAGTGGTCATGGTATCGATTCCGCTTAGCATCGCCATTGGGCTTTTTGCGCTCGACCAGTTGGGTTATTCCTTGAATCAGCTCAGTATCGTGGGCCTCATCATTGCGCTGGGCATCCTGGTGGACGACTCCATTGTGGTGGTCGAAAACATTGAGCGATGGCTACGAGAGGGCCATCCCCGACGAGAAGCCGCCATCCTTGCTACCAAACAAATTGGATTGGCCGTTTTGGGCTGCACGGCTACCCTGGTGTTGGCCTTTTTGCCACTGGTTTTCCTGCCCGAGGCTTCTGGCGACTTCATCCGTTCGCTCCCATTGGCAGTTGTACTTTGCGTCTTGGCTTCCTTGTTCGTGTCGCTGACCATTGTGCCGTTTTTGAGCAGCCGGATTTTGTCCGAACACCACGACCCACGTGGCAATATCTTTTTGCGCGGGTTGAAATGGCTGATTTCAGGCACCTATGCCAAACTGCTGCACAAAGCACTGGATTGGCCAATAACCTCCATGGTGGTAGCCGGCGCGATATTCGTAGGCGTGGTGAGTCTGGCTGGAAAGGCCGGGTTTGCCGTGTTTCCTGCCAGTGAGCGCCCGATGTTTTACATTGACGTAGAAGCGGCCACTGGAACGAATCTGGAGCAGACCAACCGCATTGCGCAAATGGTTGATTCTGTGCTGCAGGAATACGTGGCGCCAGAATTCCGCAACCAACATTTACTGCCGGATTCCGTCGCTCCAATTTCCAAATACAAGGGCGGGAAAGCCCAAATCACCTGGTATGCCACCAATGTAGGCCGCGGCAACCCGCGTATTTACTACAACGTGATTCGGGAGGTGGAGGCCTTTGATTATGGGCAGATTTTTGTGCAATTGCAGGAGTCAACCCCACCACCAGTGAAGATTGCGCTGATTGATGAACTGCGGGATAAACTCAAAAACGTGCCGGGCGCGGTCATCAACGTCAAGGATTTTGAACAAGGCCCGCCCATCGAAGCGCCCATCGCGATTCGGGTTTTTGGGGAAAACCTCGACACGCTCCGGGGCATTGCGCTCCGGGTAGAAAACCTTTTGGCCAATACCGAGGGTGCGATTTATATCGACAACCCGATTGCTACGGTGAAGACCGATTTGCAAATTAAAATCAACAAGGATAAAGCTGCCACCATGGGCCTTCCCGTGGCCGATATTGACCGGATGGTGCGTTTGGCAATTGCCGGATTGAATCTCGGCACCTTCACTTCCGAGGCCGATGGCGAAGACTACAACCTCACCGTAACGGTCCCCAAAAAGGAGGCGACCACTACTTTGGATGCGCTTAAAAACCTGTATATCAACAATATACCAGGCACGGCTATCCCACTCAGTCAGGTAGCGGAAGTACAGTTCAAGCCTTCGCCCAATTACATCCAGCACTACGACAAGGAGCGTTTTACGGCGGTGACGGCTTTTGTGAAAAGTGGGTTCCGTGCGGCGGAGCTAAACCGCGATTTGGGCAAAAAAATGGCCGAGATGAAAATGCCCGACGGCTATTCGCACAAAATGGCGGGTGAGGTGGAAAGTGCCGAACGTTCTTTTGGTGGTCTTGGGCCCATCATTTTGCTGACGGTTTTTGGCTTGTTGGCTGTGCTTATTTTGGAATTTAAAACCTTCAAAAGCACCATCATTGTGCTTTCGGTGATTCCGCTGGGCATCATTGGGGCCATTTTGATTTTGCTGGCCACGGGTTATCCGTTTTCGTTCACCGTAGTGGTAGGCCTGATTGCCTTGATGGGCATTGAGGTGAAAAACTCCAT
>JALHPW010000078.1 GCA_022842255.1 Saprospiraceae bacterium
GCAAAAGGCTCTAGGGGGGGCTGAATTTGAGCAAGCTAGGTACATCCAACAAACAAGTGATGGTGGTTTTGCTGTGGTAGGGCACACGCTTTCAAACAACGGGGATGTGTCAGGAAATAATGGCTTTTTTGATGTATGGGCAATCAAAATGGATAAAAACGGCTCCATTCAGTGGAAAAAGGCACTGGGCGGAGGGGACAATGACAGAGGGAACGCTATTCAACAAACCATTGATGGAGGGTTTGTTTTGGCTGGGTTCACCGAATCCAACAACGGGGATGTATCTGGAAACCATGGGGATAAGGATGCTTGGATAATAAAATTAAACAATGCTGGAGGGATTGAATGGCAAAAAACAATGGGTGGTAGCGGATCGGAAGAGGCATTATCAATTCAGCAAACCCTAGATGGTGGCTACATTTGGGCAGGAAGGGCCAGCTCAACTGATGGGGAGGTTACTGGAAACCATGCTGGAAGCCTGGATTTTTGGGTGGTGAAATTGAACTCAATTGGTGATATCGAATGGCAAAAATCATTAGGCGGGGACGATGAGGATAGCGCTACCTCCATCAAACAGACTTTAGATGGGGGTTATATCGTAGTTGGTGAAACAAAATCAACAAACGGAGATGTTGTCGAAAACAATGGGAATGTTGATTTCTGGGTGCTAAAGTTGAACGGGATGGGTGATATTGAATGGCAAAATTCCCTTGGTGGAAGTGGTTGGGATGTTGCAAGTGATGTGGTGGAAACTTCCGAAGGATTTATCGTTTGCGGCTATGTTGGCTCGAACAATACGGGGGATGTAACCGGGCACCAAGGGCTTTTTGACTATTGGGTTGTCAAACTGAACAAGACCGGAGACTTGCTTTGGCAAAGAACATATGGAGGTAGTGCAGGCGATTGGGCGCGTAGTATTATCGAAACTAATGATGGGATGTATGTGGTTACCGGAACGACGCAATCCTCTGACGGTGATATTTTGGTTAATAATGGAATAGAAACGATTTGGACCATTAAATTGAATGGTGAAGGAGACCTGGTTTGGCAAATATCTTTAGGCGGAACCGAAGGAGAGGGCGGCAACTGTATCAAGCAAACAAGTGATGGAGGATTCGTGATTGCTGGTTATGCATGGTCCAACAATGGCGATGTAACTGGCAATCATGGCGGCGGGGACTACTGGATCGTAAAACTCGCCCCGCCCATCACCGACCTCCTGGGCCGCGAGCTCGGCCGACAAACCATCCCGAACGGCGGAACGGTGGATATTGAATCATTGCCCAATGGTGTATATTTGGTTTATGCTATTTCGGATTCTGGGGAGGTGTTTTTGGGGCGGGTTTGTAAGCAGGAGTAGCCCAAATATCATTGAACCGTGAATTTCGTAAAAGCCTCATCCTGAAATCGATACACCCCCGCGCCATTGGTGCCAAACCAAAGTTCGCCTAGTTGGTCGCGGTAGATCACTTCGATGCCTTTGTCGGGAAGCCCGTCTTGGCTGGTATAGTTGTGGAGCTTGGTCCCGTCGTACCGCCAAACGCCCGCATCGCCGGTGCCTAGCCAGATGTTTCCAGCATGGTCTTCGTTGATGGACCAAACCCTGGCCAGGGTCCCAGGACCTTGTTTGCCGTTTTTGATGAAATCGGGATTGGTCAAGCCTTGTTCTGCGGTAAAATTGCGCAGTGTTTTCCCATCGTACCGAAAAACGCCGTTCCCATTGGTGCCAAACCAAAGATGTCCCTTGCTGTCTTCAAAAAGGTCCAGCACGGCGGGTCCTTTCAAGCCGAGTTCCGTGAACCAGCGGAAATCTTGGCCATCGTAACAACAAACGCCCATGGATTGGGTGCCCAACCAAAGTTTGCCGCTTCGGTCCTTCAAGGTTGAATAGACGCCATAGGTACTGAACTGATAGGGAGGCTTAGAGGCCAGCGGACAGTAACGGAACGTATCCCTCGAATACTGAAAAACCCCGCCGCCCGCATAAAACCACAGGTCGCCCGGCGCAATGGGCCAGTGCTTGTCTGGGCTGTTTTTACGCGGCACCTCGTCTTTGGTCTTGAAGGTAGTAATGGTTTGTCCGTCGAAACGGTTCACCCCATAACCACCCGTTTCGAACCAGAGATGCCCCTTTTCGTCTTCCTGAATGTGCTGGACCTGGTTTTGGAACAAGCCATCCTGGGTGGTAAATCGAATCAGGGATTGGCCGTCGTAGCGATAAACACCTTCGTTTGTGCCAAACCAATAGTGCTTGTTTTTGTCCTGCAAGATGCTCAATACATAGGGATTGAGCTCTGTGGCCAGGTTTGACTTGAAGTCTTGGAGCTTGGATGGCTTGGACTCGGCTGTCGGGACTGGTTTTTCTGCGTTTTTGGGACTGGGCTGGTCCTGGCAGGAGATTATTAACGCGGAGAGCAGGAATAGGCTTAGGAGTTGCTTGAGCATGGTTATCCCGCCTCCTCCCTGCGGCTAATCTCTTCCTGCAGGCTTTTTATGTTTTGCGCACTCCTTTTGCCAATCCAAAAGGCAAAAAAGAGCAAAAGAAAGGTGAGAAAAGCACCCTTGTGGGTAGCAGACCATACCGCTATGCCAATCAAAAAACCGATGAACACAGCCGTGGTGATTTTTTGCGACTTCATTTTTGTCTCTTCCGACACCAATTCTTCCCGGGTCATTTTGCTGTGTCTTTACTGTTGAACATTGTGATATGGGATGTTTGTTGGTTATAGGTTGGCCACAGGGGCTATTATGCGCGGTAGCAGTTCAGTTGAATACGATTGGGTGCTATCTCTAAATCGAAATGGCCAACCGACTTGATTAAGGCCTCCATAAAGCTTAAATCCTGTTCTAAAGGTTGGTCGCCATCAACCTTTTTAGGAAATATAAGGTACTCTATTTCTTTAAAGGCCAAAGGGCCTCCCAGGGAGTTGCACTCCTCAACCCCCTCCTGCCAGTAATCAAATCCAAAGGTCATGTCCTTGTCAATAAACAACTCGCCAATGGTGTCGTGCTGAACCTTTTTAAACTGTATTTTCAAGATTTGGTCAGCATTTTCTACAAGTTTGTCAATCAGTCGAACCCACTTTGCGTTTGACATCAGGTATTGCGAGAATTTTGACCTTGCTTTTTCAATTTCCCGGTCAATTTGCTCGTCAAATTTCAAGTCTTTTTTTGTTCTCATACGATGGTTGTGAACGGTTTGCGGCTTGGCAATCGACCTGCTGACTGCTATGCCAAAGATAATATAAAAAGACAACTATCCCCATTACACGCCAAAAGCGTATCTTAATGATTCCGAACACTTAATCCGTGTCTCATCCGTGTCATCCGTGTTCCAATAGGCCACGGATGACACGGATGAGACACGGATTAACACAGTGTGCAGCCTGGTTATAGTCACCTAAAAAAAACAGCGATTTGTCCTTAGAGTTTGTGTCACAGGTCGTTTTTATGCATCTTCGTGATAAGGAAAAACAATTGCTTCCTTATCGTAAGCAGCATAGGGATGTCTGGCATGTTTGAACCGTTGGTCTTAAAAACTGCACCATTCCCCCAAGTAGTATAGATGTGCTCAACTGCGAATTTTAAATGCGCTTCCTGTGCTTCCTCTTTGACAAAATACTCAGCGAAACCATAGTTGTAGTCTGTTTTGCCGAAATTAATTTCTTCGAGCGGGTCAACGCTAATATTTTGCTTTATCCATCTTTCCAAATTGTCAAACTCCAGGTGGGAACCTTCAATGATTACGGAGTATTTATATTTGGCCAGCAGGTTCTTTCTTTTCTCCAGGTCAGCCGGTTCCAAACCTCTGTTGTTGCTGTAAAAGGTCAGCATGTATTCTAATGATTGTGATTTCATTGTTTTTGTTGGTGCGCTTGGAGATGTAGATTGGGATGGGAAGCCACACGTGGCGGAATTCTTGGTCTTGCCATTTGGTATCCGACTTGGGCTCTATTTCTTCAAATGTTCCTCTAAATGCCTTCTTATATTCTCAGATTGATAAAAACTAAACTTTGGAGGGAGTGCATTTCCAATCATCAATGCAATCTTTGAAACTGGTGCATCTACAGGGAATTTATAATCTGCCGGGAAGGATTGTAACAATGCTGCTTCTCTGGCAGAAATATTCCGATCTTGTTCAGGATGGAGAAAGCGACCTTTTGAAGGGTTAAGGCATCCTCCTGTTATAGTTGTGGAATGGCAGTCCCATCGTAGACGACCATAAACATCATTAAAGCCTATATTTTCTCCCTTATGGCAGTCCAGTATATATTTTTTCGGCAAGTCTTTCCAGCTTCCTCCATCCTTTGGAGTTAGACTGATTCTCTCTTTGATTTTAGGAGTATGACTAGGAAATATTTTATGCAATGCATCATTTGAGTTCTCGGGTTTAGGAAGGTTGCCAATTACATCTTTAACTGTTTTCTTTTCGTTAAGGGGTTCAGCAACTTTTATTTCACCAAGTAAAGAGCCAACTAAAACAAGTCTTCTTCGGCTTTGTGGAACACCATAATCTTTCACATTCACAACTTTAAAATCGATACTATAATTGAGTTCTTCTGAGAGAATTTTTATCGCCTTCTTAAATAAATCATATTCAACAAGTCCAGGAACATTCTCCAGCATTATTGTATATGGTTTTAAGGCCTTAACTAGCCTTATATACTCCATTATCAAGTTGTTTCGATTATCATCAACAGGCATGCTCCTGTTAAGTCTACGTATAGAAGAAAAACCTTGGCAAGGCGGGCAACCTGCTAAAAGATGAATTGTTTTACCGTTTAATTTCCGTTTTATTTCCGCAATAGAAACCTTACGTATATCCTTCGTGATTACGGTGGTACCTGCATGGTTTAACTGATAAGCTTTAGATGCTAAATCATCAATTTCAAATGCAAGTTCTGTTTTGAAGTTGGCTTGGTGCATTCCCTCTGTGAGGCCGCCAACGCCACTGAATATGTCTATTGAATTAAGCTGTAAAGTTTTCATCAAATCTGATTTGAATTGAATTTTGAAGTTCCTCGGGGTAGTCAGGGACACCGTAGCCTGTAATTGCATTGACAATATATTGAATCAATGGGCTACGGAACGGTTCGTTGATACTTAACCGTCCTAATCCAACGAAACCTTCTAAATGAGAGTAATGTAGTGCCTGCAATCTTATTTTAGATTCATCCAATGCTGGCTTTGTAACATCAATGGAAAACACTGAACGAGGAAAGGCGACATAATCGATGAATTCTTCACTTCCATCACTATTTACCGAGGGAATACTCGTAATGAGAGTTAAGGATTCAAATCCTGATAGATTTGTTATCGATGACGCCTTTGCTTTACGTATGTCACCGCGGTTTTTAGCCGTGAGTAGCTTGTTCTTAAAAATGAGGCTGGTTTTACTGTTTGCATAGAGTGGAATTAAAGTCAAGGAACCGAAATTTTTCTTCCACAACTGATTCATGTGGCAGTCAGATGAAATGACTAAAAATTTCTCGTCATTGCCCCCTCCCTCTTTTGTAATTATATCTCCAACACGCACCAAATCATCACTTGGGAATCGGTATAGACGATAAGACCATAGCTTTCTAACCAATTCTGCGTTGACATTGGATGGCTTCGAACATTTAAAAATCGGTTGCGACCAGGTCGCGTTTGCTAAATTATTTCTGAACTTTTCCGATAAGATTTCAATGAATTCATTTATTGCAATTAACCGCTCTTTGTCCTCTCTTTGATGACCAAAAGTCCAGACGAATTCGTCAAAGGACATTTCCCCAATGTCCACAAGAATTGAATCTAATGCTTTAACTGCATTAAACTTTAGTTCTTGCCCAAATTTGAATGCAAAATGGCTTTCAAATCTTGAATTTACTACTTGGAGTATTTTTGCTATTGAGTTTTCTTCCCCTTTTTCAACCATTTGTATTCTTTCTAAATAAGGTTGAAATTCTTTTTCTGCCAAAATAGCGTCTATTTCTTCCTTTTTATCTGCGCCAGTATAGATACCGACCACAGAATAAGTGGTTTTCAAAATTTTTAGCAAATGGATTTCTGTCGCCACTGAAGTGGTTGCATAGTCCCAATCGAAAATAATTACCTCGGGGCTAAAAATTTCTTCGGTAACGTGGTTGAAGTAAAAATCTGGGTTTAAGAATCCACTAATAGTCCAACTAGGGTGATTATTAAATAGTTCTAATAGCAGTCCCTTTAAAGGTTGTTCTGGCCAACTATCATGTTTAAGACAGAGGTACTTTAATATGGACTGATCTAAAAGGTTAGTTTCGGTAATGAAATCCGGGTAGTCCGAAGTGGGTAGAGAATCGTCAATAATGCATATTTTTCTTTTCATCGTGCATGTTCTTTTGATTTTGGAACATAGGTAAATTCTATTGTAAATTGAGCTCCTTCAAGATCGGGTAAACGCTCTCTATCTGTAGTTTCGTGAATGTCTCCCCCCATTGAGTGCATGTATGCTTTACAGATATATAAGCCGAGTCCACTTGGCGGAATTTTCATACTGTACCCCGGCTGGAAGAGATAGGGCTTGATTGCATTATCAACCCCCGTGCCAGAGTCTGCGAATACCAGTGTTCTATGCTTACTGTTCAGTTCAATACGAATAATTCGCCTTTTATTTCCGGAAGCCATGACCCAATAAATACTATTATCAAAAAGGTTGCCAAGTATCTGATTAAGTGTAGAATACTTTGCATACAATGGAAAGTCTTCTTGCTGAATAAACTCAAAATCAATTCCTTCTTTTGTCATTTTGTTTCTGAACACTTCGGAAGCATATTTTACTGATTGGGCAACTGTAAATTCTCTGCGGGGTTCATTTCGAATAGCTCTCAAAGGGCTTAACCTTTGCAATTCCGATTTAAGAGAAGCCGAGGCACTTTTTAAATCTTCTAGCTTGACCTTATCCATTAGGCCGGACTTAATTAACTGGCTAATCCCGTTGTAAAAATTGGCAGTGATCTTAGTGATCTCGTGAATAGACACAGCGGCTGCTATACCAAATCCAGCGTGCTCTGCCATACGTTCTTGTACTTCTTCGATTAGATCAATGCTTTTTTTCAAATTCTTAATCGAGGCGTCTATATTGACCAGCCCACCCTTTCTTTCATCAACTGTTTCTCCAAGTTGATGAAGGATTCTCCAAGGGTCTTCCTCGATCGGATAGTTTTTCTGTATTCCGTCCAAAATGACAGAATTCTGCTTTGCAATGGAACTTAAGGCCTTGGGATCTCTAATCAATCCTTTGGTAAGATCTGTGTGCTCATCACGTTTAGCAATGTAACGTGTCTCTAGAATATTTTGAATGATAGTTTCAGCGAGCATTGCGAGATCTTTATAGGCCAAATTCTCAATCATCCCCTCGCGATTTGTCTTATCCACAAGATCGATATTTTCGGACTGTTCTATTTCAATGTTTCCAATGATGTTGTAGTAAGATATGCGGAACCCTTGTTTAATATGGCGTTTTGATAAGTCAAGCCAATCATTCTTTGTGCCTGATTCAGCGGGAAAAATGACGATGTTATCACGGTAAATGGAAATGCCTCCGTATTCGTCTAGGTAAGATATCATCTCCCCAGATTCAGGCCCGTCAATCCAAGGCTTTTTCCTGTACCAAGCATCAAGGTGGATGTAAAAGGCCCCACATGTGGGGTTTCTTAGTTCTCCGTTTTCATCGCGCCAGTGTGGTGACGATACTTTTAAGTCATAGTTCCTATCCGTCCATGTCTCTTCCGAAAGCGGAACCGATTTGGGAGGAGAAAACTTCAATGTGTATTCCTCAACAACACCCCTTCCGTCAACTAGGGCATCCAAGCTGAAATTAGGCGTGAAACTTTCATAGATTTCTTTATCCTCTAAATCCGAGATTTGTGGACACTCCACAAACGCGCGAAAGGAAGTCTTTATTCTTCTGGGGTTAGGGTTAGGTGAGTTCAACCGTAGAATCGACTTATTAATATCTCGAATCTTCTTTTCATCCCATACGAAACCTTCACGACCTCCATAAATTATTATCTGTGTACCGGAATCAGTTTCACCATAATCCCGACTTGGAGATTGACGAGTGAGTTCTACACCAATGGAATCCAAGTCAACAATCGTGTCTGAAACTTTGTCGAACGCATCCCAATTAATCTTCAGAACATATTCATATGTGGAAGATGCGGGCTTGCTTTTTATAATAAGTTTGCGGCCGATTCGGTGTGTGGCGAAACGACCGACTCCCTTTTCGCCTAAAGGAATTCTACCCTTATGCTCTCTTTTAAGCTGGTCAATCAAGGTATTGTAGGCACCAAGTTTACCAGATGCTTCCGCTTTTTTGCGTTCGTCTTTTAGTTTCTCCTTAACGTTTGTTTTTATGGTCGATGCAGGTCGAAGCCATCCATTTTCAATAACTTCACGATTCATCCCAGCACCATCATCTTCAATCACAATAACGGGCCCCTCAAATTCTGAAAATTGATATTCGTCTACATCTGATGAAGTAATACCGTCCACTTTTTCGATCCGCACTTTGCAATAACTCGCACCTGCATCAATACTGTTTTTTACAAGTTCCAATATGCCAACCTTTTCTGAGCCAATAAGCTGTTCTCCTAGTACTTTAATGAGGTGGGCATCTGCTTTGAAGTTCAGTTGGATTCTTCCGTCTAAACAGAGAGCATCAAGAAACTCCGGCACAATATGTCTGACTGCATTATTGGCATTGTAATGTTCTGGATTGTAAAGTTTTTCTAGTATTTCGCCTTCTTCATTTTTGAAAGGCACTGGTTTAGCAAAAGGCTTGTAGTCTGATATCTCTACAAAATAATGGTCGGATTCCCGTTTGTCTTCAAAGGGTTTTTTTAAGATTTTTCCATATCCATAGAATTCACCGGAACCTTTTTTATCTGGTTCATAATAAACTATTTCAATTGGGAGATTTTCAAACTGCTTTAGGTAGTTTTTCTTTTCAGTTGCAGGAAAGTGATAGAATTTACCAATGAAGTCATTGTATTGGCTATCATCTCTATACTGGGTCAATATTAAACAATTTCTCACTTTCATTTCTCATTGTTTTGGGTAGATGAAAGTAAATCCCGAATGCAAACATTTAGGATATTGGCAACCTCTGATTGTTTTTTAATTGGTGGCTGTATAGTGTTGGTACACCAATCTGATATGGCAATTGGATTCATTTCTATCTTCTTAGCAAGCCATTTGCTGCTCTTGCTCTTTTCAATTAGAATAACTTTAATTCTGTTGGTTGCTTTATTCGTCATTTTTATTGCGTATGAGCAAATAGATTGGTTGTTTACGAATGCTTGTTTATTAATACCGGTATCTTTGAGATACGTAGTGGGCAAAAGCAAATTTGCTGCATTGTGTGGGCTTTGTGAATTAGGTTCAGCTCTCTTGATTTTGATAATGTGTTGGCATTCTTTATTTAATCTGTTAATTTATTGTCAGCCGTATCGTCTTTTAGGGTGAGGCATAAATTGAGAATATGCGTTCTTTTCGTAACAGAGGCTAAGGTAAGTTTAATCAAGGAATCACCCAAAAAAAATTGAAGTATGTTTTAACTGCCTGAAAGTGAACTGCTAAAATTGGGTTTCACATTTCATCTGTGCTGGAACAAATACAAAACGCGCTTATGAACAAATTGCGGTTTAATCTTAAAAAAATACAAAAATCGCACTTTTTCCCTACTTCTTTTATCCAGCAGCATGACTAGTGGCGCCTCACCATTTTTTTAATCAGCACCACCTGCCCCAAATGGTAATAACAATGCTCTATCATGGCATCCAGATTGCGCTGGTAGGTGCCGTATTTGGCGTCCACAAAAACTTCCTGGAGCTTTTCCTGAGGCATTTGCTCAATCCGCTGGGCAAACTTTTCGGCGTCGGTCCAGAACTTGTCCAGCAGCCGTTCCCAGTCCTCCGCAGATTGGATGGGCGGCAGGTCGAAACTGTATTTGTCCCGGATATCCAGGCTGCCGCCTTCCAGCACTTGCAGGATGCCCGCTATGTAGTAGTTGATATGAAATACGAGCAGGGCAATGGTGTTCAGGTCGCCCACCTGTTGGGTGGCCTGGGTCCAGCTGAGGTCCGCTAGTTGCGCTTTGTAATTGGTGCCAGCCACCCAGTCGCCGTCTAGTACGACCTCCCGGAAGCGATGGGCTATTTGTTTGGGTGAATGCATGTCTAGACTGTGATTAATGTGATTTTGATGATTTGAGTGATTGAAATGCCTTGGTTTTTAATTGATTAGGTGCGCTCAGTGTTCAAAATCACTCTGCTTTGGCTATGGGATGTGATTGGTGCAAGTTTTTAGGATTGCACAAAAATAGGGGAATGGGGAGGTTTCTTCAAGGCTCAGCGGTGTGCTATTGACCATTTCTGCCCTGCTCGGGTTGTCCTGTCGCAACGAAGTGAAGACATCCACACAACCGAGCCGCTCAGCGGACCTTTTACAAGGCATCCTTCGTAACATGGATTGTGTAGGTGTCTTCACTTCGTTGCGACAGGACAACTCAGGCCCGGCAGGGTTTTTAGCGGGTGCGATTGAATACCTTGAAAATCAACGCTTTGATGTGCGGAATACGGGGCCATAAGGCACCCGCAAGACGACATAGGCAACGCCACCAAACAGGTCCCAACCAAAACATCCAATGCCTCAACGCAACATCTTCGATGCATGGGTCTGCTGCACAAAAAACAAACCATCAAACTGATACGGCACCGACATCACCGCGCCAAAGTCAAAATCATTGGCTGCATACCCCACAAAGCGCACCGGACGGGCCTGGGTGAGCCAGGTGTTGTTTTTGAGGGCCAGGGCCGGGTGCAAATCCAGGAACAATTGTCCCAGTCCGCGCTCTTTGGCCAGTCGGTTGAGGGACTCGTCGAAACTGCCCCGGGGCGCGTTCATGCCCTGCACGGGCACCACCTTGTGGTTGCTGAAACTGATCACTGCGCTGTATTGTCCCTCGCCGGTAAAAAGTCCGTAAGCCCGGTACAGCCCGCCGTACAAACGCGACAGGTACTTACCCATGGAAGCGCCGTTGTGGTAGTTGAATCGGTTGTCGGCGTGGTCGCTGCGGGCAATATGCGAATCGTGGGCCCAAACCACCACGCGGGCACCCGGACCCCGTTGGGCCTGCAACCAGCGGATGTTTTCGCTCATAAAACTGTCGCGGCCACTGACAGACTGCGTCCAGGCCACCTCAGCGGCCTGATACACCACCCGGGCGTTCTGATGCGCCCACTCGATGCGTGCCTTGTCGGCCGCCGTGCCTTCGCGCGCGAGCCAGGCCGGTTTCCTGGATTCCACGAGGGCCAGCACTTTTTCGGCGTTGGCTTTCCAGATGGCCCGCACGCTGTCGGGCGCTTGCGGGTAATATTGGGCTTGCCAGGCAGTGCGGTAGGGTTGTTGCAGGTCGCTGATGGTGCGCAGCAAGGCGGGGTCCCACTCGGACACAAACCGGGCGAGGCTGTCCATCGGCAGACTGGGGTCTTGGCAGTCAAAACCCACAAATTCAATCATTTGCAGCGGGTTTTGGAGGTTGTAGGCGCGCATCCACTGTATGAGGGATAACATTTCTTCGGTGTTCCAAACGCGGAACATCGCCTTGATGGATTGTTCGGCGCTGCCCTCGCCCTTGCAGACAAAGCGGTTGATTTTTTCGGTTTCCAGTTGGTTGGCCTCAATGGCAAAAACGCGCACGCCGAGTTCTTGCACGGCAAATTGCAGCAAACGGTGTTTCAACAAAAAGAACTCGCTCGTGCCGTGGGTCGCCTCGCCCAGGGCAATGATTTGGGCATCGCCTACGGATTTTTTAAAGGCCGCTAAATCAGCAAAATCGTCCTGAACGCCCAAGGCTTGGGGCTGGACACGGGCCAGGGGCGCAATCTGTTTTTGCAACCAGCTTCGCTGGATGGCCGTAAAATTGCTGGCTACTTCCAAGTTGCTTTTTTCCTTATCATCCACCGACATCCGGATATCGTCGAACCAAACCTTGCCCGCGCCCACCGCGCTCAACACGATATACCAGGAATGCACTTCGGCGGTGTTCCGGCACTCGAGGTTCCAGGCTTTCCAATCTGCAACACCTTGAAAACCAGTTGCTTCGCCCATGTTTATCCAACCGGTATCGCTGATGGCCCAAACGGTCACTTTGGCCGAACCGAGGCTTTTGTCCGTTTTGATCCAGCCGCTCAGTTTCACTTTTTTGTCCTTCAATTCAAAAGGGGAAAACCAGTAGGCCAGCGAAGACTCGATGCCGCCGTCTGCTTCGGTGGAAAAATTCAGGGCGTACTTTCCGGTTTTGGCCACGCTGCTGTCCATGGATATCCGGGTCTTGGGATCTACCTGCCAAGGCGACCAGCCCCAAGGACGGGCCAGTCCTTCTACGCTTTGTTTTTCGAAATCGAAATTGAGGGGTTGTTGGGCG
>JALHPW010000079.1 GCA_022842255.1 Saprospiraceae bacterium
GTCAATTTCTCCATGCTCCGTACCCGCGAAAGCATCGAAGGGGTGCAGCACAAAGTCCGCAACCTCGGTCAGCGCGAAGGACAGGACGTGAAGGATGTGCCACGCCCCACCGACCGCTTGTTTACCTTCTCGACCTTCTTCCAGGATTACCTGCGTAAAAACCGCAACATCCGGATGCACCTCAATTTTACGGTAGGTTCCGGCTTGCCGTTTGGGGTGCCCGACAACAATATCATTTACCGAAATCCTTATCGTTTTGCGCCGTATCACCGGGTGGATATTGGCTTTGGTTTCCAGCTTTGGAAGCAGCAATGGCGCAATCGGAAGCCCCACCATTTCCTGCGTTTTACGCGGAATACCTGGGCAAGTCTGGAAGTGTTCAACCTCTTGAAAGTAGCCAACGAGGCCTCCAACGTCTGGATCAAAACAATTGAGAACACCCAATATGCAATTCCTAACTACTTGACAGGCAGGCGTTTGAATGTTCGGATACGGATGGATTTTTAACTTCCCGTACCGGCGGCTTTAGCCGCTGGATTCCGAGACGAGAAAAATTAATGTTTGATATTTCCAGTGGCTAAAGCTGCCTGTATTATCGTTGAAATACCAGCGGCTTAAGTTCCTGTACCGGCGGCTTTAGCCGCTGGATTCCGATTTAGAAAAATTGACGTTTGATATTTCCAGTGGCTAAAGCCACCTGATTTGTCGTTGAAATGCCAGCGGCTAAAGCCGCCGGTACAAGGCTATTCCGAAATATACATAATCGTATCTAATACCGGCTTATACGTCAGTGAAATCTCCGCGCGCATACTCCCATACACAAAATTGGGGAAGTGCAGGCTGTCGTACCCGAACGCAACGAGCCAATGACGGCCTTCGGGCACGGGCTCTATACAGCCACGCGAATCGGACCCTGTTTTAAAAGAAGCATCAAAATAAGAGGGCGGTCGGTCGTAACCCGGGAAGGAGTCGGTATTATACTTCACATATACAGTTGCATTTGGGATGGGCTGGTTGTGGTGCTGCGTGCGCACACAAATCTTGGTGGGCAATGGGATTTCATCCGGCAGCAGTGGTCGGCAAGCCATGTAGGCCAGGATGGCGATTGCGAGCAAAGGGGTAATTTTTTTCAAGGCTGGGATTGTGTTTTGTGTTTGTCTGGAAGAACAATATTCCCTTACAAATGTGCAGAAAAATTGGCCAGTACTTTGTCATAATTCGGCAAAGACAGAAAATTTAACGCAAAAGGAAATCCCGCGTGTTCTTGTTACTTTTGAGCCGCCTTTTTCACCACAAAATTGCACTAACCAACCTATGGCTACCACCACAAAAAAAGACACGGCTGCAAAAACGACTCCCTACATCGGCATTTCGGATCCAGCGGATTTGAGTTCGATCCCAACCAACCGCATTGTTACCCTCGACGAGTTTATCCTGCGCTCTGAAAAAGACTTTGACTACGCCACGGGCGAGCTCACGGGTCTGCTGCGCGACATCGGTGTGGCGGCCAAAATCATCAACCGTGAGGTAAACAAAGCGGGCCTCGTCAACATCCTCGGCGTAGCCGATGGCGGCGAAAACCAAAGTGGCGACACCCAACAAAAGCTCGACGTGTATGCCAACGAACGCCTCATCGAATGTCTGCAAAACTCCGGCGAGGTGTGCGCCATCGCTTCTGAAGAAAACGACGACATTATTCACGTGCCGCCGGTGGGCTCCAAACAAAGCCACTACATCGTGATGTTCGATCCCCTCGACGGTTCTTCGAATATCGATGTGAACATGTCGGTGGGTACCATTTTCGCCATTTACCGCCGCAAAAGCGACCCTAGCGGGCCGGCTACCAAAGAAGATTTCCTGCAATCGGGCATCAAACAAGTGGCCGCCGGATATGTGTTGTACGGCACCTCCACCATGCTCGTGTACACCACCGGGCGCGGGGTCAACGGCTTCACCCTCGATCCCAGCATCGGGGAGTTTTGCCTCAGTCACCGGAACATGCGCATCCCGGAAAACAGCCAAACCTACTCTGTAAACCAGGGCTATTACTCCAAGTTCGACCTCGAAATGCGCCGCTACATCGACCATTGTTCCGACCAAAACTACGGGCTGCGCTACATCGGCAGCATGGTATCCGACGTGCACCGCATCCTGATTCAGGGCGGTATTTTCTTGTATCCCAGCACCCGCAAATACCCAAAAGGAAAGCTCCGCTTGCTGTACGAATGCAACCCCTTGGCCATGCTCATCGAACAGGCGGGTGGGAAAGCACTCAATACCCACCTCAAGCGCATCCTCGATTTGGCACCCACCGAACTGCACCAGCGCTGCACCATCGCCATCGGCTCGCCGGCCATGGTGGATGAATTGAAAGCGTTTATTGAGCGGTATTCGGCTTTGCCGCTGTAGTTTTTGTGAAAACCAAGGGCAAAAGCCCTCTAACCTCTCCAAAATTATGCAAAAACAACTACTACTCGCCACTGCATTCTTTTTCGCGGCAACCTCGCTACTGACCGCTCAATGGGTCAGCACCAACGGACCCGAGGGGATTACAGGTTATTCAAGGCTGCTAAAAGATGGAAACACTTTTTGGGCGCCCACATTAGGCGGCTTGTTTTTTTCCACAGACGATGGTGCCACTTGGCAGAACCATCCGGATATTTTACGCGACGACAACGTGGTGAATGTGGTAAGGAAGGGCAATTTGTTGTTTGCCATGACAAGGGGAATGAACGGACCCATTACCGATTATCAACACCACCTTTATAAAAGTGAAAACAATGGCATTACCTGGGAACAAACGAATACACCCAGCAACCTTGATTGGTTGAACCTGCCCAGCATCGGAGTGGTTCAAGGATATTTGATGATGTTTGAGAACGGAAGGGATATGTATAGAAGTAACGATGACGGGCTTACCTGGGAAACACTGGTGCTTCCTACCGATTATTTCTCACACTTTTTCTATGATGAAAAAAATCTGGTCTATCGAAGTTCCCAGGAAGGCGTTTTTTTGTCAAGGGACGCTGGGGACACCTGGGAAATGATTGCTGATTCTGCGCAGCAATTTGTGGACGTCTTCCTTTTGAAAGACAGCACCATTCTTGGGCATGCTTATCCCAACGATGTTTCGAAGTACGTTTATTCTCCAGACCTCGGTCAAAATTGGCTCGAGATGGATTCTCTCCCAGGAACCGGCAACTTTGAACAGTTTTTCCCCGGATTGGGCGACACTATTTTTCTCCTCAATGGAGAGAGCTATTTTTCCGTGAACAAGGGGAAATCATGGGCCTATTTTGGGGAGGAGGATGCTTATATGTCTCCATTTTTAAGAACTTCAGATGGTGGGGCGCTTAGATGTAGTTACCACACCATCGAAAAGTATTCCAATCAAACACATGATTGGACCGTTTCGGTAAAAGGCCTACACGCCAACTATGCGTCTGAACTGGTCAGCAATGATGATTTTGTCTTTGCAATTGCCTACAACAGTGAAATTTATAGAAAGTCTCTGTTAGAAGGAGAGAAATGGCAACGGGTTCATCTCAATGTCCAGTACTTGACGGATCCAGCTTTAGCGGTAAGCCACGACACCCTCTATATTGCGGGATATAACGTTGTCTATCAATTTACCGGGAATGGAGGAGGGATATTGGATACCTTGGTCGATGGATTTGGCGGCCAAAGTGCCGACGATTTTAGTGTGCAGGGGGATTTCTTAGTGTTCTCACAGTACAACAAAATATTTTTGATCAATCGTTTTACGGGAGCGATTCAGACCATCACCTCATTTCCCTCCTCCTCCGGAGCCTCGAACAACCATTTCCTTCGGATAATCGGCAACCGCTGGATATATGCCGACAACGACGGCAGCGTGTTTGTTTCTGAAAATCAAGGAGCCAGTTGGGTAGAAAAATTTACACAATTTCTGCCTGGGAATAACTGGTATAACGACCTGTTTTTCCTCAACGACCGCCTTTACTTTACTACCCGAAACCATATCGCAATTTCCGCAGATCATGGGGATACCTGGACGACCACCACTGCCGGGTTGCCACTAGATTCAGATGGCGACATCAGTCTGTTGTATGATATGACGGCCTCTGGAAACCTGTTGTTTGCCACAACGTATTGGAGGGGAACGTACGTCAGCACTGATTTTGGCATGACCTGGCAACCCTATAATTTGGGTTTGCCACGACACAGAGGGTTTTCCATTAACGCCGCTGGAGGGAAATTATTCATGGGCACGCTCAATGCCAGCGTCTGGGAGCGCGATATTCAGGTTGAAACACTGGATGGATTGGTGTACCTCGATACCAACAACAACGGGATCAAGGATGCCGGGGAACAGCCATTGGCCAATGTTATCCTTAGCGCTGAACCCAACGGATTTTACAGCATGAGTGGCAATGATGGTAAATTCATAGCCCTTGCAACCAACAATGATTCCATTAAAGCGATTCCGCCTTCGCCGTACGCCAACATCAACCCAAGCGCGTACAACGTTGGGCAAGTTCAGAATGGAAATTACCATTTTGGGGTTTATTACACACCCAATATCAACGACTTACGAATCAGCTTAACCCTGAGCCAGCCCCTGGTGCCCGGTTTCCAACGGGAATTGTTCATTACTTGTAGCAATATCGGGACTACAACCCTTACGCCCGAAGTGCTTGTTCGTATCCCGCAACCTTTGTTGGTTGGCCTTGGCGTCCCCAGCCCCACCAGTACCGTGGGCGATTCAATTTGGTGGCAACTTGGGCCCTTAGCCCCGCAACAAACTTTTACCATTTCAGTAGGTGTGCAAACGCCCGTAGACGTCGAAAGCGGGGAGATTTTTACGTTTGAAGGCACTATTTTCCCAATAATAGGAGATGAAGTGCCCAACGACAACAATGCCGATTTGCGTGAAATGGTGGTGGGTTCTTTCGACCCCAACGACAAAAGCGTCAGCCCAAATCATTTTTTCACCCCGGACCAATTTGAACTCGGCGAGCGCTTGGTCTACACCATTCGCTTCCAAAACACGGGCAACTATCCGGCTACTTTTGTCAGAATTATTGACACGCTACAACAATCCCTAGATCCTGGCAGCATCCAGGTATTGGCCCATAGCCATCCAATGACTTGGTCGCTGGGTCGTGACAATGTACTCCAATTCCTTTTTGACAATATCCAGCTCCCCGACTCCACCAGCGATGAGCCAAACAGCCATGGGTTTGTGAAATTCAGCGTTCGGCCAAAGGCAGACCTGCCGCTTGGGAATGCGATCAGTAACCGCGCCTTTATTTATTTCGATTATAACACACCTATTGAAACCAATACCGTTAGCAACATTTTTGACTACATCAGCCAAACGGCTATACCCAAGCTGCATCCACTGCAAATTTTCCCTAACCCTACCAGTGGAATGGTTGAGATTCAGAAGCAAACCGATTCGTGGGGAACGCTTCGCCTGTTCGATCAAGTTGGTAAGCTTATGTTTACGGAGGAGGTTTTTTCGGCTAAAAGTTTGGTAGACCTGTCACAGCTGCCTGCCGGGGTTTATTGGGCTGTGATTAAGGAAAAAGAGGGCGTCAGCATCGGTAAAATCGTGGTGGTTCAAACAGGAAGGTAATTGTGGCTTCTTCGTTGGCGCAGCAGCCATGGAATATGGCTTGAAGGTGTTTGTTGAGTAGTATTTGGCTTTGCTGTTGTAGACCAACAAAAAATGCCAGCGGGACTTTTGGACTCGCTGGCATTTTTATAAATCCTCCAACAAAAATCACCCCTCCAACACCACCGCCGACTCAATCACCACCGCCTCCCGGGGCACATCGTCGTATCCGCCCACACGACCGGTTGGGACGGCTTTGATGGCGTCTACTACTTCCTGTCCTTCCACCACTTCGCCAAAAACGCAGTAGCCCCAGCCGTGGATGTTTTCACCGCTGTGGTTCAGGAATGCATTGTCTTTGACATTGATAAAAAACTGCGCCGTTGCGGAATGCGGGTCGCCCGTGCGCGCCATGGCGATGCTGTATTTGGTGTTCGCGAGGCCGTTGTTGGCTTCGTTTTTAATGGGTGCGGTGGTGGGTTTTGAGCCCATGGCAGCGTCCATGCCTCCGCCTTGAATCATAAAATCGTTGATGACCCGGTGGAAAATGGTGCCATTGTAATGCCCAGCGTTGACGTATTTGACAAAGTTTTCAACAGTAAGCGGTGCTTTGTCGGGATTGAGGGCGAGGGTGATAACACCCATAGAAGTGGTCAGTTGAACCTTCATTTTTATGCTTAGAATTTGATGTACGGTTGATTTGAATCTGTTTGTGGGGTAAGACGATTGGCAAAGGTAGCAATGCTGTTACGAGCGTCGCGAACCTTGCTTCCATAATATTCTCAGTAATCTCGCTGACGTATGAGCTCCATCACGCTGGCACATGGCTCCAGCCATGTGCCTACTATTGAAGTCGGCTTAGCCGACTCGTCCTTAATTGCACAAGCAACCGGACGGACTACCACCTATTTTTTACCTGCCAGATATGCTACAAAGTATAAAAAAATCACATAAAAACTATGGTAATGAGACTAGCTTTGCAGTATTTTCGTGCTCATAAAGAAAATGCGTGATCCCAATTTAAAAGCTTTCAAAGCCATTTTTCAATTGATTTTTTATTAAAACACCACCGAACATGATTAAAAAGCTGATTTCAACAACCTTGGTATTCTTGTTTTTGGCAACCTCAGCGTTTCCAAAAATTTTGCCTTATTCCCAACTGGTTTCCTTTGTTATTGTTGTTGATGAAACACCGGAGCGGATTACGGTAACACCCCTTGAATATCAAGGTGCTTCAAATGTTATCGTTGATGTATTGAATGCAAGTGATCAGGTGCTAAATTCTGCCCAGACGACACCTGGACATTCCGTTGTTTTTTCTAGAACTGGCCAGGAATATAAAGTGCGTGCAAGATTTTACAATGATTCTTGGGGATTTGTCATTATGGATGAGGAAAATATGTAAAGCAAAAAATTACCACGCATCTTTTCATCATCCAGCTGTTTAAAACGGTTTCATTTCACGCAGCCTTGGCTATGCCTCCCGCATTTATTCGGAGGCGTAGCCAAGGCTTTTTTTTATCAAAACTTGTCAAGCATATTGGACGCAGATCCATGCTGGGCACTAAAGCATCGCTGCACCCATATTTTAAGTTTTTAATGCTGGGGCCCAACCTCCCGAATTAAGCACCCCTGACGCATGGCTCCAGCCCTGTGCCCGCTATTCCGGTCGACTCAGCCGACAAAACTCACTCCCCAATCACCACCCCAACACCCCCCAGGCGCACTCCATCCCGTTCCAACACCAAAAAATACCCGCCCGCTGCCAAATCGCCCAAGTCGAGCCGCAAACTGTGCTGCGCCCAATCTAAGTCGTCAAACCGAGCCTTTAGTCCCCCATGTAAATCATAAACCAGCACCACATCAGGATTGGCGGCGCCCCCTTCGGATTCCCAGTGGATTTGAATCCTATCCTTGGCCGGGTTGGGCGTTACCCGGATTTGCGCCGTAGGGCTGGATAAATCCGAGGTGCCCACCACAAAGATTGGAAAACAAGCCGAAGTGTCGCTGCATCCCGCTTGGGTGACCAACACCGCGTAATTGCCCGATTCCGTGGGCGTAAACGTGGCGTTTGTAGCGCCAGCTATGGGACTAAAGTCTTCACAATCAAGCCATTGAAAACTTGCGTTCGCGGCCTGGGCGCTCAGACTGATATCGTTTTGGGAGACGGACAAATCCACCGTTGCTTGGCTCAAATGAAGTGTGACGATGCTGTCGCAGCCCGCCGCATTCAACAGCGCAAATTGATAAATCCCCGGAATCGAAAGGGGCAGTCCGTAAAAATTAAGCGTATCCCCGACACAAAGGCTGGCCTCCATGGAGGTTGCCGAGGTAGCCGACACGCTAAAATCCGTGGAGAAAGTACTGCTATCAAGCGTATTGCTCACGGTCAGGGTAGCCGTGTACTGGCCGGGCTGCGAATATTTCACCACGGGGTTTTGTGCTGTAGAAGCGTTCGGGTTGCCGCCCGGGAAGGCCCATTGGTAGGAGAGGGCACTGCCTGTGGAGGCGTCAGTAAAATGCAGGGTGGCAGGGGCGCACAGCAGTCCATTTTGCATGGAAAAAAGTGCGTTGGGCGGGGTAGGCAGTTTGCGCAGGGTAATGTTGGACGGGTTTTGAATCAATTCCCAATATGGCGGCAGATTCAGCTGGGTAAAGCTTCCGTTCAAGGAACCGCTCGACTGGATCACCACATAATCGCCCACGGGGATGTTGCCGGATTCCAGCACGTTCAGCGTCCCGCTCAGGTTGCAGGAACCCTGGAGATTGAGCAAATCCGAGGATGCCGTGCCCCCCGCCTCAACGACCTGTATTTCGATTTTGCTCTGGGCTTGCAGCGAAAGGTTGGGGCCTTTCATGGTCAGCATCCCCGTGCCGTTGCCCAGGCCCGGCGCAATCGTTCCCGACCCGACTACCGTGCCATCGAGGGTACCTAGACCTTCCAGTCGCCCGTTGTTGATGACAAACCCGACCGTCACCACATTCGTGTTCAACTTCCGGAGCGTTCCGGAAATCTGCAAATCCGCCTTAAAATTCGCGGCAGGATTTCCATCCAAACTGAAAATGGCATCGCTTGGAACGATCACCGTGCCGGACAATTGGTCGTTGCCCGTGTACAGCCCGCCGCCTTGGACCGTCAGGTTGCCGAGCAGGTTTTTCTGGTTGGTACTGGCCACCGTGGTATCGGAAATGGTGGTGAAGCCGCGGACTAGCACCGTGTTAGCAGTGCCTTTGACCCAGTTGAACTGGCCCCGAATTTGGAGTCCGGGGTTCAATGAGCCGCCCAGCAGCGTGTAATTGGCCAGGGTATCCACCCCATTGGCGCTGGAGCAGGCCCCACTCGTCTGTTCAATATCGACCAGAATGGTATTGGGGTGCAGAAAGCGGCAGTTTCCGGTGCCGATCCAGATTTTGCCCGCGCCGCCAAGGGTGCTGTTGCTGATTTCCAGGATCCGCTCCACCCGCAAAGAAGCCCCGGCAGCGATGTTGACGGCCGAACTGTCGATGATACAATTGAAGGGTGATTGGAAATAATAATTGACCAGGTAGCCGGTCTGGATATTGATGTTGGCCTTGTTGAACAAGTACAGGGATTCAAAATCCATGTTGCCCGCGCCGGTTTTGTAGAGCGTGCCCCGCACCACAAACCCAAAATAAGCGCTGAAGGAGTAAAAATTGGTGTTGTCCTGAAAAGTGGCGACCCCCGATGGCGCAATCTCAAAAGTGCCCCCGTCCTTCATCCAAAACACCCCCTTGATAAAATGGGCGCTGCCGTTCAGCACAAAGGCCCGGGCATTGAAATTCAGGGTAGCCATATTGGTCTCCACACTGCCATTGGCCACGATTTTGGGCAAAAAGATATGGTTACCGCCCGCATTAACGTCCATTTTGCCCGAAATGCTCAACATGCCAGACCCGCCAATCGTGCAGTTCTGGCTCAAAATCAGCGCCCGAATGCTGACCGTATCGTCCAGCACCACGGAATGCCCGATGAGCCGAACCGTGTCGCTCGCGCCCGGCACCTGTCCGCAGGACCAGTTGGCGGGGTTGTTCCAGTTGCCCATGGCCGGTCCGCTCCACTGGCAGATAGTGGCTTTGGTGTTGTAGGGTAGGGAGGATAAAATGCAGAGGATGTAGGGTAGGA
This sequence comes from Saprospiraceae bacterium, assembly GCA_022842255.1. Classification (GTDB taxonomy): domain Bacteria; phylum Bacteroidota; class Bacteroidia; order Chitinophagales; family Saprospiraceae; genus M3007. The sequence goes on from JALHPW010000079.1 coordinate 9,744, forward strand.
ATAGTTTGTGCATGAGTGGGAGGAGTGGTTGTTTGGGAGTGTAGATGCGGTGGGGTGGGGAAATGTGGTTTTTTTGGGGGGAGGACGCTTGAACAATTGCGTTAAAAACGCCGCAGCGCGGCGAAACGCCTATAGCAAAATGCCATAAATCACATTCGAGTTGTAGAGCACCGTACACGAGCGAGAATGTTTCGATGCCCTGTACCTCCCTTAATTTTGCCTGAACAGATTCCGATTTCTTCGGGACGCTGCAGCAAACATAGCACTTCAATTTTCATGCGTATGCGCATGGGGCAAGCCTATTCCAAGTGGGCTTTTTGTACGGTTTGATACATAGTTTCATTATGCCTATCAGTTTTGTGGCCAGTCTTTTTAAAAGCGATGTAGCCGTCTACAACACGGGCGCATTGAATGACCTTGGCTTTTTGTTGGGGTCGAGTGGTTGGGGATTTTTGGCGGTGAGTAAGTCGAAGAAGTAAACTTGGGTTTAGAGCTTCGAGGCGTAGTGGCCCTATTCAAAGCCAAAAAACCAATCGAAGTGCCTGAAAACCAGGTGATTCGAAAATTGAAATAATTTTTCCGCAAAAACAGTTTGGTTATTCCAAAACAACGTCGGATATTTGCCGCCGCTTTAGGCGAAAGGGCGCATAACTCAGTTGGTTCAGAGTGGCTGCCTTACAAGCAGCAAGTCGGAGGTTCGAGTCCTTCTGTGCCCACAAGGCCTTCCAGAGATGGGAGGCCTTTTTTGTTTTCGCCACATAGCTGGGCGCATAACTCAGTTGATTCAGTGTGTCCCGATTTTACATCGGGAAAGTCGGAGAGCCCGTCCCGATAAAATCGGGATTCGTCCCGAGTACTCGGGACTGTGCCCACAAGGCCTTCCAATTTGGGAGGCCTTTTTTGTTTTTTGCAATAGCTCGCCTCCTACTCCATTTGCCCTGCATAGCCCTTTCCGTGTCTGATTTGCAATTATTCCCCCTACTCCTGACTTTTGTCAGGTTTTGTCATGGTTCACTCCCTGACCTTTGTAGCATCATTTAATTAATTTAGGATCAGGGCCTTGGAACAATCTTGTTCTTATCGGCAATTTGCACTTACTGCATTCACCCTGCCCTTCCTAAAAATTCAACGTTTTAAATATGATGCACAAACTAATCGGTGCAGTAGCAGCCATGCTATTGCTCTTAAATGCTCTTTCTGCTCAAAAAAGCGACGCATTTCAGACTGCAATGTATCTGGAACAATGGCAGGAGGCGGTGTCGATTCAGGAAACTCAATGCAAAAATACCCCGGACAACTGGCTCAACTGGTTTCACATGGCAGACGCTTATATGGCTGGTAGCCGACCGCTGGATGCCAAAACGGCGTTGCAAAATGTAGGGAAATATTCCAACCAGGTCAGTCATCAGCTCATCGTAGAGGGGCGCTTGGCCATGATCGATGGACAGGTTGAAACAGCAGATAAGCTATTCAAAAAAGCCGCTAAAACAGGTAAAAGAGATTTCGTGACGCTCCGACTTCTGGGCGAATCCTGGTTGTTTGGCGCTACCCGAAATTTGAAAAAGGCAGAAGCATTCCTATCGGATGCTCGTAAACGGAATCACCGCGACTTCCAAACCCAAATGGATCTTGGCTACTGCTACCGTGCTTTGCTGGACGGCGGGAAAGCCTTGACTCACTTTGATTTCGCACAAACATTGAACCCGCAAAACGCTTTGCCTGCACTGATGTCGGCCATGGTCTACAAAAGTGCTAAAGTGGAAACCCGGCAATTGGAAATGCTAGATAAAGCACTTTCAATCGAACCGGAGTTCGTCGAAGCACTCCAACAAAAAGCAGAACTGTATTACTATCGTCAACGCGATTTTCCGGCTGCGGCAACTGCTTATGCCCGCTTGCTTGAAGTAGACCCTAAGGCGCCGATTACAGATAAAATGGCCTATGTAAATGCGCTTTTTTTGTCCAAGCAATACGATCAAACCATTCTTTGGGTGGATAAGATTATCGGGGAAGATGGAAGCCGCAATTATTTGCGCCGGCTTTCTGCATACGCTTACTACGAAACTGAAAACTACCCAAAAGGCAAGGCGATTATGGACGAGTACTTTGCCCGGGTGGAGATCGAAAAGATTATCCCGCAAGATTATGAATACTACGCCAGGCTTCTGCAAAAGGAAGGTCAGGACTCCTCAGCACTAATTTATTTCCAAAAAGCCATCTCTTTAGATCCATCCAGATGGGATTTGTTTGCAGAAATTGGTGCTATACGGTACAAAATCAAAGATTACCTGGGCGCAGCAGAGGCGTTCGAACACCGTCTGGATTCTTTGACCAGGCCTACCGCGCTCGATTATTACAAAGCAGGCCTGGCGCGCTACATGATACAGGATTCGTCCAATTATGTGCTAGCCGCAGCCTATTTTGCTAAGGTAAGTGATATAGTGCCGGAGCAATCCATTGGATGGCTGATGCAAGCTAAGTCATTGTCCAAAATCGAACCAGATCTTGAAGCCAGCCCCGAACGCACTGCAGAGTTCGGGAAAGCCAAGGCTGCTTTTGAGCAGTATGTAGCCATTGCTGAAAAGGAGGAGCCTGGCAAACAAACCAAAGACTTGATTTCGGCCTATGAATACCTTGCTTATTACTATATCCTTCAAAATGAAACGGAAAAAGTG
>JALHPW010000080.1 GCA_022842255.1 Saprospiraceae bacterium
TCATCACTTCCCAACCAACACCGCCTCCAAATCTTTCAACAACTGCTTCCCTTCTTTTGAAAAACTGAGCGAGACTTTTTGCCCGTTCCTTTCTTGCATGATAAAGGCAAAATTATCGGCCAGCACTTCATCCGGGTGGATGATATAGCCTGTATTGTCTTTGATTTGGCGGTTAAAGTCGGGCTGCTCCTGAATATTAAGGGTGCTGCTAAAACCATCGTCCTTGACGATGACCGCCCATTGGCCGTTGGCCTGTTTTTGGATCTGGAACAGGTTGAACTCCAGATAGGCAAAAAACGTATTGCGCTCATCCGTCCAGCCCAAGTGGTTGGAATAGATGATTGGAATAGCATAAATAGTGGACCCGTCTGCCTGTGCCAGCGCTATTTTTTGGGCAAAATCCACCCCGTCCGGGTTATAAAGCGCCCGGTCTGCAAGTCCCTTGGGCAGCGCCAGGTTAGCGTAGCCAATGCTTTCAAAACCAATCAGCTTATATGCCAGGGCACTTTTTACAGGGTTGAGCCGCGACCACACATGAAAAAGCTCGTGGTACATCGTGGTGGTGAAGGGGTTCGTCTTGCGCCGGCCAAGCTCGTCGGCCGGAATGATGATACAATTTTCGCGGGTGTACCAAACGCCATCGCCGTAGTGCTTGCCTTTGGTTTTGATAAGCTTAATCGTATCAGGAAAAATATCGGGCGATACTCCGTTGACCGTGCGGAACACCTTTTCCATCACACCTTCTATAAACTTGGACTCTTCATAACTGAAACCCTCCACATCGGTTTTCAAGAATTGGCGGTACTTGGGCAACAGTTGTTCACGCGTCTGCCCTTCCGTCAATGCTTGATGCATCTGTATCGACATTTCGGATGCATTTACTTTTTCAAAGTAACCATCGCGTTTGTCATACGTAATGGCCTCTCCGGCAGCCACACTATCGAGTAATAGGCATATTTTCCCGTTGGGGAACCGCAGTTCCTTGATGGGGGATTGAGCCGTGCAAGAGCATGAAAAGAGGGCGATAAAACCAAGGGCAAGAAGGGTATTGCGCATCATGTTTTTGTGTTTTTGAACAATTTAAGGGCTTTTACCCTGCAAGATATGCCACCTCAGGGAAAATCATTTTGAAAACCGTACCACCTTGTGCGGGACTTTCGACCGAAAGCTCGATTTGATGGAGTGTCAGGATGCTTTGCACCAGTGAAAGTCCAACCCCGGTTCCCTTAACGTTCAAGTGTCGTGGACTGCGAAAAAACGGTTCAAAAATCAACCGCTGCTCCTCTTGGGGAATCCCAGGACCATTGTCGCAAACCGACACAACATGCCCCTTGTTATCGCGAAAATCAGCCCGTACCAGCACTTGATGGTCTGGGGAATATTTACAGGCGTTGTTCATCAGGTTGAGGATGGCCGTGAGCAACAGGGCCTCGTTTCCCTGCACAACAAGTGCCGCATCGTCGGTGGGCATTGCCCCAAATTCGAGGCTGGCACGATACTCTGGATGCCGTTTTTGGAGCTGCTGTTTGGCCTGATAAAGCAATTCATCGAGTCGAACGGCCGAGAATGGAATTGCTTTGGGGTCGTTGTAAATCCGGGCAAGTTGTAATAGTTCTTCCTCCATTTCGCTGAGTGAAGCAATATCGTCTAGCACACTTTTCAGGGCTTTTTTATAGGCTTCAGGCTCGCGGTCGCGCTGTAACGCCACATCCAGTTGGGCGCGGATGGCCGTGAGCGGATTGCGGAGTTCGTGCGAGACGTTCGACAGGAACATTCGCTGCATCTTGAAGGCTTGCTCTACCCGGTCCAACAGTCGGTTGAAGGTCTCGGCAAGCCGGGCAATCTCGTCTTGGTTAGGGCCCGTATCCACCCGGCGGCTGAGGTCGGCAGGTTGCAAATTTTCAACTTCATCCACGATGCGCAATACCGGAGCCAGTGCCCGGCCTGCATAATACCAGCCGGCCATAGCAACCAACAATAAGCCTACAAAAAAGCTGATTATCAGGATATTGCGCAGCCGTTCCAACTGGGTTGGGTCGCAGTACCCTTCCACCACCACCACGTAGGAAGTGCCTTCGCGGCCGCTGACTTTTCGGCCCAGGGCCAAGAGGTTGTAGTGTTTAAAGTGAACCTCCCCTTGCTGATAAATGTCTTGCAAATCTTTCACGGTCACAGGCGGCGCATCTGGCCTGATCGCGAAAACCCGTTCGTAGCTGTTGTTGAAAATGCTGATGTTGTCTTGGTAAGGCAATACCCCCTCTTCTGGTGCAAGCCAATTGGCCGACAAGGGGGTCAGTTCGATAGCCCCTTGCAAGGCCGTTTGGCTGGTCATTTCGGCCTTTGACTCCAATGCCTGAAAAAAGGCATCCTCTGTATTTTTTTCAAACAGCAAATAAACCGCGCAAAGCACCCCAGCGAGAATACCAGCGGCAATGAGCACAAAAAGTAAGGTAAGTCTGGTGCGGATCTGCATGGATGGGGGATTCGGTTAGATGTGGATTGTTGAATTGGGGATTTGAGGTGCCAAGGCTTGTGAGCCCTTGTATCGGGAAGGGATAAAATACCAGGATTGGGCTCCACAAATAACCAAATCCCCAATTCAACAAATCATCAATTCAACAACTCAGCAATGCGCCGGACACCCGTAGAGGCCGGCTCCTCAATAACCGTCAGATTGGGCATGGATTCCAGCTCAAAATTCAATTGTGGGCGCGGGTCGATGTAATATACCGGGATGTTGCGCGGCGCATAACGCATTAATCCGGCAGCCGGGTACACCTGCAACGAAGTGCCAATGATAAGAAAAACGTCGGCCAGTTCGGCCAATTCGGCAGCGGCTTCCAACATCGGTACCGCTTCGCCAAACCACACAATATGGGGCCGCAATTGATGGCCTCGTTCGCACAAATCGCCCAAGTGAAGGTCTTTGTCCCAAGGATACACCAGGTTTTCATACCGGGTAGAGCGCACTTTTCGAAGTTCGCCATGCAGGTGAAGCACCTGGGTACTTCCGGCGCGCTCGTGCAAGTCATCGACGTTTTGGGTCACGATTTTCACGTCGTAATCCCGCTCCATGTCGGCCAAGGCCCGGTGCCCGTCATTGGGTTGCACTTGCAGCAATTGGGTGCGGCGTTGGTTGTAAAAATCCAGTACCAGGGCTGGATTGGCTGCCCAACCGGAGGGAGTAGCCACATCTTCAATGCGGTGGTTTTCCCACAAACCATCGCTGTCACGAAAGGTTTTGATGCCACTTTCGGCACTGATGCCGGCACCGGTAAGCACCACGATTTTTTTCTTCATGTGCCAAAGGTAAAGATTGCTCCGTAGTTGATGGATTGGCTGTGCTATTTTTGAGGCAACCCAGGATTTTTAAAATTTGGCTCGTTCTGGTTTTGTTTTCATTCTTTTGCCAAAATTATTTTTCAAACATGGACAAAACACCTCGCCGCGAATTCCTCAAAACCTCTGCACTTGCACTCGCCGGAACGGCATTTTTGCCAACTACGATTCAGGATTTAGCCAAACCCGTCAGGCACCTGGGCGTTCAGCTTTACAGCGTTCGGGGCGATATGGCAAAAGATCCCATCGCCACGCTCGAAACCATTGCAGGAATGGGCTACCGCGAAGTAGAAGCCTATGGTTATGCAGATGGGAAAATGTTTGGGATGCCGATTGCCGAATACATGAAGGTGCTGAAAAACAACGGATTGGCCATGCCTTCTAGCCATTGCAATTTTTCCCTGAGCGATTATGACGAGGGCAGCAAAAGCCTCTCCGACCGCGCCAAACGCGCCATCGACGATGCGGTGAAAATGGGGCAGAAATACATCATTTTCCCATGGGTCACGGAGCCAGAACGCAAGGAGGTTGTCAAACTGGTAAACCTGGCCGCTGCCGGAGCGGCGTACGCCAAATCCGCAGGTATCCGATTTGGCTACCACAACCACGATTTTGAGTTTATCCAGCGCGGACCCGATGGCCGTTTGTTGATGGAGTGGTTGTTGCATGAAATCGACCCCAAAATCATGGCCTTTGAAATGGACATTTACTGGGTCTGTTATGCCCGCCACAATCCCTTGGATTGGTTCAGGATTTATCCTGGTCGCTGGGAACTTTGCCACGCCAAAGACTTGGCCAAAACCGAAAAACGTGAAACGGTGGAATTTGGCGATGGCGCCATCGACTTTCCAAACATCTTCCGCCAAAGCCAATTGGCTGGTTTACAGCACTATATCATAGAATTGGAGCACTACCTCACTACCCCATTGGAGGGCGTGAAACGGGCGCGGCAGAATTTTGTGAAGATGCCTTGGTGAGGGGTTTCTTGTTGATATTGGGATATTGGGATATTGGGATATTGGGATATTGGGATATTGGGATATTGGGATATTGGGATAAAACACTGATTATCAATAAAATATCCCAATATCCTAATCCCCTTATACCCTACACCATTCTAATCCATTTCAACAATTGCACGATAGTAGCATAGACTGCAATACAAAAGAAGAGCCCCTCCTTTGGCCATTTTAAAGAACGAAATAATTGCTCCAGAGCAGGATTTTTGACGCCCAGGGAAATTTGCCAAACACACCAGTTTTCCGTCATGTCAATCACCAGTAATGGGATAGTGGCCCAAGCCAGGATGATGCCCAGGGTATAGAAAAACGAGCCCGATTTGAACCGACCTGCCGCCCATACGCAGCACAAGGCGAAGAAAAAGGTGTAAATGGCCATGAACAGATAATCATAGCCCGCCCAAAAACCTAAAGCCCCAAGCTTGTCCGAAGGGGTAGCAAGGATGGAATCGGGCGTTTGCTTGCCTGGCATAGTCGTCCATTTGATGTAGGCATACAATCCAAGTACAACAATAAATACAATACGAGACCAGCGGATTAACCAATGGAAAGTCTCTGGGGAGTGTTTCTGAAGTGGATGTTGGAGCAGCATGGTTGTGGAATTGTGGATTTGGTGAATTGGTGATATAAAAATAAAGCCGCTTCTTTCCCTAATGGGACAGAAGCGGCTTTGAAATTTGAAGTGAGCGGATGAAACACACCCGCTCACTTTTTATTTAGCTTATCGAATCAAGGTCACGTCGCCTTTGAAAAGCTTCGTTTGACCATCGATGAATTCTACTTCGCAATACCAGACATACACGCCTACCTGGCCTTTGTCGCCGCGCACTGTGCCATCCCAAGACTGGGTGGCATCGGGCGCTGCGCCCGGGGTTGGAATGTATTCTTTCAGGTTGAACACTTGATCACCCCAGCGGTCAAATATGTTGAAATAGTTGATTTTCGCTACGTCAATTCCCACGTGTACCCCAACCGAGAAGTTCAGGTCGCTGTTTGGGTTGAAGATATTGGGCACGAAAATCTTACCGGGTTTTTCCACAATGACCAAAATATCATCGCGTTCAACACATCCGTTCAGGTCTGTCACCGTGATGGTGTGGCGGTACGAATCGAAGGGCTGGTAGGTAAAGGTTTCGCAAAATGCTGCCAGGGAATCGCAGTTGGGCGCATAGTTCCATTCAACAGAACTTACGCCTACCGTGCTCTGGATTTGCGCAGTTACGGTGGCTTCTTCACCCAGGCTGACTTCAACGTTGGGCCCAAGTTCTACCTGCAATTGTCCAGGCTCACCAATAACAATGGTCGTATCGAGGCTGCAACCGTTTGCATCTTCCAAGGCAAGAATGTATTCTCCTGCTTCGAGACCAGTGTATTGATTGTTTGCAGAGCCTGTATTTCCGCTCAAGGAGAAAATGAAAGGCTGTGTTCCACCCTGTACGCCATTCACTGTAATAGAGCCATTGGTATCGCCAAAGCAACGGATGTTGTTGACGGTTACATTAAAGCCAGTTGGCACCTCTGGATCAACATTCACAGGAACTATGATGCTTTTGGTACACCCGTTCAGGGTATTGGTCACGAGCAACTCATAATCGCCTGCCCTGTTTACCAATGGGTTGAGCGTGTTCGCGCCCGAAACTATCTGCCCGTTGGTCGTCGTCCACAAGTAGGTAAAGTTAGGCCCTGTAGAAGTACCCGCAGCATTGATATTGACCTCCGACGTATTGCAATCGATGGTCTCTGCAGCCACTGCAATGGTAGTGGGTTGTACAAAGTCCGCTACCACTTCTACAGTGAAGGGACGAACGCACCCGTTTGGCGCAGAAACCGTAAAGGTATAGGTACCAGGTACCGTCACATTCACGGTAGGCGTGGTCACGGTACCGATGCCCGGTCCGGTCCAAGTAAAGGTGGAGCCTGCCGGGGAAATCACTTCCCCGCTGATCACACTTGCGCCATCATTGAGGCAGTTCAACACGGCACCTTCTGCAGCGCCTTGTGGCACATTTTCGTCCTCCTCCACAATGGTACTGGTGGTGCCAGTGCAGCCGTTTGGTGCGGTTACCGTAACCGCATAAAGACCGGCCACATCGACTTGTAAGGTCTGGTTGTCGTTGTTGTTCTGATTCACATCTGGACCTTCCCAAAGATAGACAGAGCCTGGGAGGGAACTATTCACCGTAACCGTCGAAACAGGGTCTGCGCAGGTAATGAGTTCAGACGTTGCTGTTGCGGTGGGCGGCTGGTTATCCAAATCTACTTGCACCTGGTCGGTGGCGGAGCAGCCGGTAACCACATTGGTGACCGTAAGTGAATACTGGCCACTGACCAAAACGGTTGGCATATCGCCGTTCATATTGCCCGCATTAATACCCGGACCCGCCCATTGGAACTGTAAACTTCCGTTTGGCGTAGAGGAACCCGTACCATCCAAGGTGGCATCGGTATTGGCACAGGTAATAATTTGATCAGGACCTGCATTTGCGGTAGGCAGGTTTTGGTCGGCATCTACTTGTGCCGCATCGGAATCGGTACAGCCGTTTGCGGTATTGGTAATCAACAAGGTATACAACCCTGGCACCAACACTGTTGGGTTTGGCGAACTCTCATTGGTGGCATCAATGCCAGGGCCCGACCATAGGAGGGTGAAGCCCGGTCCCGTATCGGAGCCCGTTGAGCTCAAGGTAACTCCCGCACCAGCAGTGGCGCAGGTAATCACCAAGTCATTCCCCGCAGCAACAGTAGGTGTAATGATGTCTTCGTCGACATTCACTGCATCCACATTGGTACAGCCATTATTGGCATCCGTAACCGTGAGTACGTAAACACCCGCGGTATTCACCGTTGGGGTAGCGCTCGTCTCGTCACCAGGCGTAATGCCAGGGCCGCTCCACATGAAGCTGATGTTTGCGCCCGCAGCGGATTGGGTTGCATCCAATTGAACACTGGTAGCGGCACAAGTCAGCGTACCATCTGGGCCAGCAGCCGTAAGCGGTGGTGTTTTGTCCAAATCCACAAACACCACGTCTGTGGCAGTACAGTGGTTTTGGGTATTCACCACGGTCACGGTGTAAGTTCCCGAAGCATCAACCGTAGGATTTTGATCGTCAAAGTTGCCGGAATTGATACCTGGTCCTTCCCAAACATAAGTGAAGAGCGGGCCGCTACTGCTGCCTGAACCATTCAGTGTTTGGGTCAAATTGGCACAAGTAATCAACATGTCTGACCCGGCGGCAGCCGTTGGATTCACATTGTCCTGGGTAACCACCACTTGATCTGTATCCGAACAGCCATTGGCATTGTCAGTCACCACCAAATCATAGGTGCCTGGCTGGTCGATGGGTGGGTTTTGGTCGTTTTGGTTGGAAGCATTGATGCCAGGGCCGGTCCAGAGATACACAATGGTTGGGCTCACATCCGAAAGGCTTCCATCGAGGGTGGCACTGGTGGTCTGGCAATCCAGAATCAAATCCAGGCCTGCACTGGTAGCAGGCACTGCAACGTTCTCGTCTACCACCACAGTATCGCGTGTTACGCAGCTGTTTGTCGTATTGGTGATGGCAAGGATATACGTACCAGGAAGCGCGACATTTGGCGCTGGCTGATCTTGGTTGCCTGCGTTGATGCCAGGGCCTGTCCACAATACCTGAAAGCCTGCACCAGTGCTGGAAGCAGAACCATCCAAGGTTGCATTTGGGTTGGCGCAGGTCAGCAGCCCGTCATTGCCAGCCAAAGCCGTTGGGTACACTGCATCAGAGTTTACCACAACATCGTTGGAAGCGGTACAACCGTTCACATTGTCGGTAACCACAATGGTGTAAGTACCGGGTTGGTCAATATTTGGCGTAGCCAAAGTTTCATTCGTCGCATCGATGGCTGGACCTGTCCAGAGGTAAGTGAAATTGGCCCCTGTGGAAGAACTGCCTCCGATGGTTGTGGAAGTAGTAACACAATCGATAATTTGATCGGCTCCGGCATCGGCAGTTGGGACCGCGAGGTTGGCCGTAACGTTTACTTGGTCGCTGGCGGTACAGGTATTGTCTGTATTGGTGACCACCAAAGTATACAAACCTGGTTCGTTATTGATAACCGGGTTGGCTGAGTTTTGGTTGCCAGCATTGATACCAGGACCTGTCCACGTCAAGGAGAAAATAGAGCCTAGGCTGCTAGCAGTGGCATCAAGCGTATCAATTGCATTGTTGAAACAATTCAAGGTCAAAGGGTTGCCAGCATTTGCGGTTGGCGCAACGGTATCGATTACAATAACTACCACATCTGTGTTGACACAGTTGTTGTTGGTATTGGTTACCGTCAGGTTGTAAGTACCTGGCACTGTCAACCCAGTTGGGCTTTGTGCCGATGCATTGAGTCCAGAAATACCCGGGCCGCTCCAAGTGTACGTGATTCCGGCACCAGCTGTAGAGCCAGAACCGTCAAAATCCACGGTGGTTACAGAGCAGTTGAGTACCTGGTCCGGACCACCCGCAGCGCTCGGCACATTGGCATCCTGTGTTACGACCACCTGGTCGGTAGCCGTACATCCGTTGATTGGATTTGTAACCACCAAATCATAGGTGCCCGGTTGGGTCACTGTTGGGTTGGGCAAGGTTTCATTGTTGGCCCCGATTCCAGGACCGGCCCACAAGTAGGTCACCGTAGCAGGTACACCACTACCATTGAGGGTTATACCAGTGGTGGTAGTACAGGTAAGCTGATCGTCGTTTCCGGCATTAGCCGTAGGGAGCGCGGTGTTGATGTCCACCAAAACCTGGTCGGTTGCCGTACACCCACTGGTGATATTGGTAATCACCAAATTATAGGTACCCTGTTGGTCCACAACGGGGTTGTACGAAGTAGAGTTACTGCCATTGATACCAGGACCACTCCAAGTGGCCGTGAAATTCGGGCCGTTACTGGAGGCGGATCCAATCAGGGTCACACTTGGCTGAGCACAAGTAATGATAGAGTCGGCACCCGCGCTTGCATTTGGGAGCACTTGGTTGGAGGCAATTTGGACCGTATCCTTTTTCAAACACCCATTGAGGGTATTTAAAACCGTAAGGATATAATCCCCAGCTACATTCACACTTGGCTGGGGGGTGTTCGCAGTAAACCCGCTAGGGCCCGTCCAGGAGAAAGAAATGGGTTGGCCATTTCCATTGCCTGCACCTTGCAATACCGCGTTTGGCGCGATACAGGTAAGGGTGTCGTTGGGGCCCGCAGTAGCCGTAGGTATTGTATTGTTGATGGTTACAACAGTTGTGGCCGTATTCGAACAACCGTTGGTGGTATTGGTCACGGTTACTGCATAGTTGCCACTTAGCAGCACATTGGGGTTTTCCAGGGTTTGGTTTCCAGCGTTGATGCCGGGGCCCGACCAGTTCCAGGTAGCAGTGGAGACATTGGTGACACCATCAATGGTTACGCTGGTTTGGGCACAGGTAATGGTATCCCCAATTGCACTTGCGGAAGGAGGGGTTACATCTCCCAATACAGTCACGGAAGCGGTGGAGGTACAACCATTGACGGGGTTTTTGACCGTTAGGATGTAGACCCCGGGCAGGTTGACCGTTGGGTTTTGTTGGAACTGGTTGCCGGCGTTGATACCAGGGCCCGTCCAGGTATAGTTTACATTATTGGTTGGTGAGCTGCCCGTGAGAGTGGTCTGGGGTGCATTGCAATTGATACTGCCACCTGTTGCAGTCGCACCTGGGGCTATCGTATTACCGGTTACAACTACTGTAGCGGTGTCCCTACATTGCAAGCCACCACCATTGACCGTGACAATTAAATTGTACGTCCCGGTCAGGGTCGCATTATAGGTTGGTCCACCACCAACTGGCGACCAAGTTGAATTCGTCCAAATATAACTGCCCACTCCAGGAGGGGAAGAACCCGTGCTGGTGAGCACAACGCCCGAGCTGTTGCAGTCGATGGGATTGGCAGGCGGAGGAATCACCGCAACTGGATCTAACACTACCAGGGCAAAGTTGATCAAACTATCGCAACCTTGAAAAGATTCAAAGACTACGCTGTAGTTGCCGGGATCACAGTAGGTTTCGTTGCCAAGCGTATAACAATCGCCTGCACAAACATACTTGGTGCCGATATTTTGTGGCGCAATCTGCTTAATCGTGATGGTTTGCCTTACAAGACTGTCACAACCCAAATAGGACTGGTATGGAGAAGAGGTGAGGGTGAATACACCAGGTGCACTCAGAAATGGGTATGGCTCTTCGTCCCAAGTGAAGGGTGCATCTTCATAACAAACGACCAATGGAGGGCGGATGGTTATTGGAATTGGCTGGTTGACCACAGGAAGGCAGATTTGAGAGGAAGCTGGGTTACAGGCGTTATCAGCCTGCACACAAACATTACCGCCCACATTGCCAAATGTAATGGTTACCATGGTGCCTTCAGGCGCATCAATATTCAAGTTGGAGCCAAATCCATTGATCTGGGAGCCCGCAGGGGCCGACCAGATATAGTTGCCCGCCCCCGGTACGTCTGGGATAGTGTACACAGCGGTTGCACCCGGGCAAACCACCGTTGGCCCTTGGGGCTGTGGGGCATTGTCTGGTGGAGGAGGCGTGATGGAACCTTCTGTAATGTCGATTTCAAAATCGCATTCATCACCGCTCCAACCGTCCAACATCAGGAAGTAGGTTTCACCGATGGTGAAGTTATCATACGACAATACCAGCGGGTCCATACCCCCACCCGGTGAGCCCGAGTTACAGACAATGGCGTCCGGGTCACTACAATCATCAAAAAAGGCCGACTGAAGGCCATCCCCGTTTAGGCAATTGCTGGGGAAGATTGTAATGGTGATGGAATTTGAACCAGCGGTAAATCCAAACCATTGGTCATTGTGGATAGCGATGGAACCACACACGGTATTACCACCGGAAGGAGTACCGTTGTTGATACCCGTGTACCCGTCAAAATCACAATACACACAAGAAGTTTGGCAGTTTTCCGCTCCTGGAGGCGGGGGGGTAGGACAAGCAGGATTGACTTGGGCTGTCATTTGCCCCAAAACAAGGGCAAAAAAAGCCGTAAGTAAGAGTAGCTTTTTCTTCATGAAATATCCGTATTAGAGCGTTAAAAGGAAAAACATCCAACCAAAGAAAGATACAGCAATTACCAAAATCGCTTCCCCGAACCGGGAAAAATTTGGGCAAAAATCAAACTTTCAAAAAAAACAACTTGAAAACCCGCTTTTGGAGGGGGTGAAGATAAACAGACTTTACAAAACCGTACATCGGAAAACAGTTTGATACACAGGCTCAAACCAAATCCTTACGCTGCTGCCCATCCATCAATATTGTTCCGAATCATTTGGGAATTCAACCGCCTTTACATCTGTGATATACTGTTTGGTCGCATCGCCTATCAACTCAAAAAGTTCGAGGTAGCGCCTCAAAAAGCGCGGTTTGAAATCTTTGGTAATCCCGAGCATATCTTGGGTCACCAATACCTGGCCGTCGCAATCCTTTCCCGCTCCGATGCCAATGGTAGGGATTTCTATACTTGCCGACACCTCTTTGGCCAACTGGGCCGGAATTTTTTCGAGTACCAGGGAAAAACAGCCCAATTGGTCCAGAAGCTTGGCATCGTCGCGAAGTTTTTGCGCTTCGGCGTCTTCCTTGGCCCGCACCGAGTAGGTGCCAAATTTGTAAATGCTCTGCGGGGTCAGACCCAAATGCCCCATGATGGGGATACCAGCTCGAAGGATACGGCGGATGCTTTCTTCCACTTCCTCGCCGCCTTCCAGTTTCACGGCATGGGCCCCCGATTCCTTCATGATGCGGATGGCACTCGAAAGGGCAATTTCCGAGTTGGATTGATAGCTTCCAAAAGGCAAATCCACGACTACCATGGCCCGGTTTACGGCCCGCACGACCGATTGGGCATGGTAGATCATTTGGTCAAGTGTGATGGGAAGGGTGGTTTCATGCCCGGCCATCACATT
>JALHPW010000081.1 GCA_022842255.1 Saprospiraceae bacterium
GCTAGTTTGTTGGGGATGCTGGTAGGGAGTTTTTGGGGGAAACCAAAGGGGGCGGCAGACGAAAGGGAGCTTTTGGTTTAAGTTGATTTTATTTTTATCGTAATTACAATCCTACAAGGTTTCAAAAACCTTAAAAGATTCGAAATTTTCAAAGAAAAACGGCAACATGAACAAATCTAACGCATTGAAAATCACGCTTGAATTGGTTTGGTGGGGCATTACAGCCATTGCGGCCTGGGTGGTGCTACAGCCCATCCACAAAGCCATGCACGTATGGCCTTTTGAAACCTGGAACGTGGTTTTTGTGGTGACGCTCATCACCTTGACGCGTTATACCTTTCTGCTCAAGCACACTTTTATCATCAAGCAGCAGATATTAAAAATCGCGTTGATGCTGCTCATGTTTCCGCTCACCTTTCTTTTGATCGAGCGGGTCAACGAGTTTTTGGTATTCATCGAGGAGCGCACCTGGGAGCCCCTCACCGGTCACCTGCCTCCTACACAACAGCCTGTAATTGAGGAGTATATCTGGGGTGAAATGCTCTTTTTCGGGGTAGGAAGCGCCATTGCGGCACCTGTTTTTGCGGTTCGTATGATGCTTTCTATTTGGCGTACGAAAAACCGGGGAACGGTTTGATAAAAGGTTTATAAGGTTTATAGGGTTTATGAGGTTGATATTTTGCACTCAATAGGGGCAAATTATCAACCTTATAAACCTCATCAACCTTATCAACCTTATCAACCTCATAAACCCCATCAACCCTTTCATTATCCTCTCAAAAACTTTTTTTCAAAAAAAATCCCACCCAGGGAACTTACCGCGCCCCCCCTTGTGTTGTGTTGGTTTGTCGGCGACCTTTGCAGTCCCGAATTTAAAACCCACACCGCTATGGCTAACTTTACCTACAAGGCAAACAGTGCGCAAAGCCAAGTTTTCGAGCAGGAATTCGTTCCGCTGCTCGACGCGGTTTATGCGTTCTCCTATCGCCTTACGGGCGACCGATCACAGGCCGAAGACCTTGCGCAGGAGACATTTATGAAGGCATGGCGCTTTATCGAGCGCTACACGGCCGAAACGAACGCCAAAGCATGGCTGTTCCGAATCTGCCGCAATGCATTCATCAACGAATGGCGCAGCCGCAAGACCCAGCCCCGTACCCGCGACATCGAAGACCCAACGGTTAAAATGTTGCCCGTGGCTGAAAACCCGCGCAACGACCGCATGGGCGATGAGGTGATGCTTGCGATCAATGCCCTCACGCCCAACTTCCGTACCGTGGTGTTGCTCGACCTCGAGGACTTCACGTATGAGGAAATCGCGGCCATCCTCGATATCCCGATTGGAACCGTTCGTTCTCGTTTGCACCGTGCCCGCAATGTTTTGGCCAAAAACCTCCAGGTGTATGGCCGTTCAAAAGGCTACAATGTGCAAGACAATGAGGGCAGCGTAGGAGAAGACGAAGATGTACCCAGTGCATCGTAAGAAAAAGGAGGGTTTGCCCGTCAGCAGTTTTCTGAACTGTCCGAGGCAGACCCTCTGTTTTATCCCCTAAACCCTAAACAACCAAACTTCTAAACCATCACACCACTATGTCATTCACAAGTCAGCGTTCTTTCGCAGGTCAGCAGGCAGCAGATGCCCGCTCCCTCCCATGTTTGGTCCTTGTTTCAGCGTCCGCGATGAATTGGTCGCCCGTATCGATATGCCTGAGCCCGGTTGGCAACCGTTGCTGGCAGTATGGGCTTCCCGGCGTTGTAAACTTTGATCGATTTAGGGGCAGCAAACCCAGCGACAGAATGCCGGCACAAATTCAAGTCCGCATGAAAAACGCACGCAAAGAAACTGGCGTACAAGCCAGCGACAAATCCAAAGTCCATGATTCGCTCATGGCCAACACCCCCTCAGATCCGACAATTTTTGAAAACCAGGTTTTTGTAACCCCACCTAGTCCCCGGCAACCAGAATCTCCCGAAGTGGAATCCCTGCGCTCCTTGCTAAAAGCAAACCTTACGCGCGAAACAGCCTCCCCGGCCCTCTTACAGCGCATCCGAAGTAGGATGCACGAAAACAAAGAATGATTCCATTGCTGTTTTCCCACCTAAACTTATTTCCAACTTTTCCACGCTTGGCGTGAAGGCTTCGCCGGAGAGATGTCACAATCGCTCCGGCGATTTTTTTTGCTTAAGCGGCGTAAGGTTCCTGTTTTTAATACCTGAAGTTTCTACCAACAAAAGAGGAATGAATCGTCCATGCCCTGAGTGTCATTCCGACCGCAGGGAGGAACCTGATATGCAAATGATGAATAGGCCCACTTCGTGCATGGCCAGGTCCCTCCCTGCGGTCGGAATGACACTCGATAGGGGGAGGGACACAGCACAAATCCCCCTAAATCATCCCTTTTCATCCGGTGTTTTGTGCCTTTTATCCAAGTCTTGCACTTGCCTCGCTGAACATAAGTGACCTTCGCCGTTGAAATCAATTTTTCTGATCATCAAAGGCATCATCACAAAATGGCAAGTCAACAGCCCAAACGGAAAAAAAGAACCCTGCTCTATGTCCTCATCGGCGTATTCGCGCTGCTCGTTGTGGCAGCGGTGGTCAAAGCCCGCCAAAAGCCAAAGGGCGAAGAGGTGACGGTTGAAAAAGCCGAAAAACGCACCATCAAGGAAACCGTGAGCGCGAGCGGCAAGATTTTCCCCGAAACGGAAGTAAAAATCAGCTCCGACGTATCGGGCGAGATCATAGAACTCTTTGTAAAGGAAGGCGACTCCGTCACAGTAGGCCAGGTGTTGGCCAAAATCAAACCGGACGAATACCAGAGCGCCCTCGAACAAGGCCAGGCCTCCGTGGGCACCGCCCGCTCGCAGCGCGAAATTTCGAGCTCGAACGTACAAGGCAGCACTGCACAGATTGAACAGCTGAAAGCCGACCGTCAGCGTGTATTGGCCCAACTCGATTTGGCCCGCAACGCACACCAGCGGAATGATAAATTATACAAAGAAGGGGTTATTTCCACCTCTGAGTTTGAAACCTCGCAGAATAACCTGAAAGCTGCCGAGAGTGCCGTAGCCGCTTCGGAAGCGAGCCTGCGCTCAGCCGAAAGCAACCTGGCCAGTGCCCAGGCAGGAGTGCGTGTGTCGGAATACGGTATCAACAACGCGAATGCTCAATTGAAGGTGCTCCGCACGAGTCTCCAAAAAACCATCGTGACCGCCCCCGTGAGCGGTATCATCAGCAAGCTGAACGTAGAAAAAGGCGAGCGCGTGGTTGGTACACTCCAAATGGCGGGTACCGAAATGATGCGTGTGGCTAACCTCCGCAGCATGGAAGTACAAGTGGATGTGAGCGAAAACGACATCCTCAAGGTAGCGCTCAACGACGATGCCGACATTGAAGTAGATGCGTACCTGGGGCGTAAGTTCAAGGGCAAGGTCACAGAGATTGCCAACAGTGCCAGCAATGTGGGAAGCGTTGGCGGCGTGAGCCTCAACACAGACCAGGTGACCAATTTTGTGGTCAAAATTCGCGTTGACCCCGCTTCTTATCTAGATTTGTTGAAAGATGGCCGCCGTTACCCATTCCGCCCTGGTATGTCGGCTTCGGTGGATATTTTCACCCATACAGCAGAAGGAACACTTTCGGTGCCTATTATTTCAGTGACAGCCCGAGATGATGACAAAGAGGAGGACAAGGATAAGAAGGACGAGGATAAACCTGCCTCCGCTGAAGCTTCGGCAGGTAAAAAGGATAATGATTTGATCAAGGAAATCGTGTTTGTGGTGTCGGGCGACACGGTTGGCATTCGCGAGGTAAAAACCGGGATCCAGGACAACGATTACATAGAAATCGTGTCGGGCATTCAAGAAGGCGAAATGATTGTAACGGGCCCTTATTCTGCCATTGCCCGCAAATTGAAAGGAGGCAGCCGGATCACGGTTACCGACAAAAAGAAAGGCGGCGGGAATGAAAAGAAAAGTGGGGTGAGTGTTGAAATCGATTGATTTTCTCATAATTACGCAGATTTTTTTGCAAAAACAAATTCCCGCTGTGGCTTCTGGCTACAGCGGGAATTTGTTTTTAGGCCCTATTTTTTGACCGAATTTTAAGTGCTGATTAAGTGTGGGTGGGGGTTAGGCGACAAGACATTTGCGCAGCAAAAATGGGCGGGTTCCTCCAGCAGAATCATGGCGGCCAATCCCCCTTTTCACACCTCCAAACATTCACCTTAATTTTCTAAACATGATGGAAACCACAAAAAAACCAACGCGTGCCCATGGCTTGGCGTTTGCAATGTTGATTGCCTTTTTCTTACCTTGGTCTGCTAAGGGTCAGGAGGTCTTTCAAGCAAGGGGCGTGGACCCCACTGTGCGGTATGAATCATTAAAACGTTTCGGCCCTTGGGACGACCGAAATTATCGCCTTACGGCTGAAGACCTAAAGGTGTTGGCTCCCAATGAAGACGCTTTAATTGAACCAATTCCAGCCTTTTTCCGGGTTATTTATCGAAAAAACAACCCTGCAATGCGGAAAACCGGAACAGGCCAATACCCACTGAGTATCGTACAATTGTTTATGCACGAATACGGTGGCTATATGGTGAATGATAAATTGTATCAAAATGTAGAATTGGTAAATGGTCAATACAGGGTGATTGAAGAGACAGAAACCCGTGAACGCGCCACGGGAATTGAGAAAAATCTGTTCCTTGCTGGGGAAGTACGGGTCACTTCGCCCGCTGGTGCAGCAGAATCCGCTATAAAAATCAATCCGGTCAATCCCAATTTGGTTATTGCAGGGTCCAATGGGCCAGGAGGCGGACAAAGGATGCACTTCTCCACAGATGGGGGGGAGACTTGGACAACCAACGACCTGCCACTCGGCAACACTTGCTGCGACCCAACCGTAGATTGGTCTTCAAATGGTCAACTGGCCTATGCGGGTGCCATGGGTTTTGCCGCTGGCGGAACGGCAATATGGTTTTACCGCTCAAGTGATAATGGACAGACGTGGACGGATTTAGAGACCATTACCCCCGGCGATCCGCGTAGGGAATTGACCACCGGTGGTGGGCACGACAAAGAATTCTTGCATGTGGATAAACATGCAAGCTCACCCCATCGTGACAACCTGTACATGACCTGGCACAATGGCGGTGTGATGCAATTCTCTCGCTCAACAAACCAAGGGAATACCTGGGCCAACACCAGTTTTGGTTCCGACCCCATCGGAATCGGGAGTGATATCACGACCGATCATAACGGGAACCTTTATTATTTTTGGCATGCTTACGACAATCGCCAAGTGCTGGTAAAGCGCTCAACCAATGGCGGGGCCTCTTTTTTGGCGGGCTCAGTAGTGGTGTCACCTACCCAAGCCGGGTTTGGAATCCCAATTCCATCGCAAGAAAGCCGCGAGGCGCATATTGTGGTCGGGGCGGATTCGGACCTTTCCGGCGGTGCATTTCATGGGAGTGTATATGCTGTTTGGGCAGATGCTACGGCTGGAGTTGATAATGACCCAGCCAAAAATCACATGCGCGTTCAGGTGGCCCGGTCTCGTGATGGTGGGGCAACCTGGAATGTATCTACTCCTCACGAGGTTGCCGACCAAAACACGGTTGACCGCTGGAATCCATGGATTGCAGTAGGCCGCAATGGGACTGTACATGTCATTTATTACGATACCCGACACAGCGCTGATCGAAGTGGGGTAGACCTCTATTATAGTTTCTCAACCGATGGAGCGGTTACATTTTCTACCCCGCAGCGTTTGACCAGTGCCACTTCGCCCAACCTTGGTGGCAATTTTGAGTTTGGGGATTACAATGGGTTGGACCATGTGATTTGTCAGATAGCAATTTACACCGATAGCCGCAATGCTGGTGGTGGCAGTAACCCAGACGTGTACACCATCGGCACCGACAATCAACCACCCACCATCACCTGCCCTGCCAATATCACCTTAAACGCCAGCCCAGGACTGTGCTCCGCACCAGCCTCCTATTCCGCCAATGCCACAGATGCCTGTACATCGGTAAGTCTTGCCTATAACCCGCCTTCCGGCAGCTCAATCAATGTTGGCACCACCTCCGTGACGGCTACCGCCACCGATGGGGCCGGGAATACCGCTTCCTGTAATTTCAGTGTAAAAGTGGTGGACAACCAGGCTCCTTCCATCAGCTGCCCTCCCAACAAAACGGTGAACAACGACCCAAACCTTTGCAGCGCACGGGTGAGCTATACCGTTCCCCTTGGCACCGACAATTGCCCAGGAGCATCCACCTTGCAAACCAGTGGATTGCCTTCTAACGGCATTTTCCCGGTGGGTGTTACCACCAATGCATTCAAAGTAACCGACGCTACGGGCCTCACCGCAACCTGCCAATTTACGGTAACGGTTGTGGACAACCAGCCACCCTCCATTACCTGCCCGGCCAATATGACCCTGAGCTGCGAAAGCCCTACCGATCCCAGTGTGACCGGCAATCCACTTGCTTCTGACAACTGTGGGATTGCAAGTGTAGGGCATACCGATGTGCGTATAGATGGCTCTTGTACGCATGAATTTACCCTCAATCGGACCTGGAAGGCAACCGATATCCATGGAAATGTCGGCACCTGTCTGCAAGTCATCAAAGTGGAAGACAAAAAAGCCCCCACCATCACTTGCCCTCCCAATGTTACCGTTACCTGCGATACCATGGCTGCGACAACGGGCATGGCCACAGCCCTCGACAACTGCGATTTGAACGTAAGCATCAGCCACCGCAACATTCATGTTTCCGGCGATTGCGAATGGTTCTGTATCACCAACCGGGAATGGACGGCCACCGACGATTGTCGCAACACCAGCAAATGTGTGCAAGTCATCACCAAAGATGTGACCCCCTTGATTGAACAGGCATTGATGTCTGGTCCGCTCGTCTGGGGACAAAAAGCAGCGACTGTAACCCTTCCGCCGGGCCGCGGCAATTGTGTGGTCAAATGGCTTCCATATTCGGGCACCGTACCTACTGCCCTGAAATTCGACGATGCCGTGGCCGGCGCAGATTGCCGGTTGATGTCGAACCCGCTTGATGGTACCGGCCACCTTGTAAATCCCTTGCTGGGCGAAGCCATGAAATTGAAAATATTGGTACGCCTGAACCCGGCTTTGGGCAATCTAAGGATGAAAGCCGACCTTAATTGCGACATGCACTTTATTGTAAGTCAGGCACTTGCAGGAAAGGAGAATGCCACGGTAAACGAATTGCTTCGGGTTACGGACTATGCCCTCGGTAATGTCAATAACAACCTGCTTATTCCAGCGCATGCCCTACACCTGTTGGCCGCCCTGAAATGTGTCAATAATGGCCGAAGCGTGTGTAACCCATAGGGGCTCGCATGCCAAAACTCTATGAACATGAGTCATCCCAAATTCCTGGGGTGACTCATGTCATTTTCGGACGACACGGCAGCTTAAACGGGCGCGACGCGATTTCCCAATCTGTTTTTCAAGAAACCCCGTTCTTCGCCCCAAATCAATCGTTTTGCCATGAATCACCGCCGTCTTTCCGTTTTCCCTGTCCTCTTATTGGCTTTTTTCCTGCCCAATGTGCTCCAAGCCCAAACCCTGAAACCTTACCTGCAATCCACCACCGACCACTCTGTATGGATTGGCTGGCGCACCAGCAGCGGCACCGAAACGGTGGTGTTTTGGGGCGATTCGCCGGATGCTTTGCTGCATTCGGATACCGGGACGGTGCATACGTTTACAGCCACCAACCTCTGGCATCGGGTGAAACTGAAGGGTTTGCAGCCCAATACCGCCTACTACTACAAGGTGAAAACGGGGGCGCTGGAAAGTCCGGTGGCGCGTTTCCGAACCTACCAAAACCCAGCCAGCGCCAATGGCCACATCCGGGTGCTCATCGTGGGCGATACCCAACATCCGGGCAACGCAACGCTCACCTTCAATTCAGCCAAAGCAAAACTCATCGAAAAATACGGTCCCAATCTGGAAGACCACGTCCAACTCATCCTCAAACAGGGCGACAACGTGGACCAGGGCACCCTCGCCCTTTACTCCTCCATGCACTTCGATCCGCTGAGTCCGTTGTCAGCCAATATCCCGACCATGACCGTGGTGGGCAACCACGAATACTACCAGAACAGCGACCTTTCCCTATACTTCCCGCACTTTGAATTTGACGACAATGATTTGATTTACAATGGCTTAACAGGACAAGACGGAGAACATTATTACGCGTTCCGGGTGGGCCAGGTGTTGTTCTGTATGATGAACTCCAACGAGTGGTGGAGCCGCCAGACCGATTGGCTCAAAAACGTGGTCAACACAGCCAATGCCGACCCCTCGGTGCGCATGATTTTTGGCACCGCCCACCACCCGCTGCGCTGCGAAAACTGGGTATCCGACGGCTCGGCTTATATCCGCGACCAGGTCATGCCCGCCCTGCGCGTTTCGGAAAAAACCGCGATGTACACCTCCGGCCACTCGCACATGTACGCGCGAGGCAGTAGCCGCGATTCGGCGGTTTGGGAGGTGATCAGTGGCGGCGGCGGACTCGTCCAAAACTGGAATGAAAATGAGGAGCAGGACTACCCGGATGTGCAGCGTTCGTTTGACGTATCGACCTATCAAATCATGGACATTGACCTCGATGCGGGCACGATGGACGTGGAATGTTACACCACGGGTAATTTTGAATACACGATGCCCAATGTGCTGATCGACCAGTTTCACCGCTATTTGGGCAAGCCCCAACCCGCACGTCCCAACCTCTTGCCCTTGGCCGATACGATGATCCTGTTGCCCCATACTTTTGAGGGCTCGGCCTATGTTTCGCCGGTTGGCGAGGCTTATAATTCCACGGAATTCCAAGTGGCGGGGGCTTCTGGGAATTTTGACAACCAATTGATTTTCAGTTTAAAACGCGATTTTGAGAACTTTTACCAAATCGAAAATGCCGCGTATTTTTCCCCGATTGACCAGATGGCTGGGGTCAACATTTTCCAACTCACGGTAGATTCGACGCAGGTTTTTCAAGGCAAAAACTGGATTCGGGTGCGCTACCGCGACCAAAACCTGGAGTGGAGCGAATGGAGCGAACCCATGGCTTTTTATGCCCAAAATGGACAGGTGCCGCTCGCGCTGGAACCCATCGCCTGGTGGCATTTCAATGGCGATGCAGTGGACGCCACGGGGCACGGTTTTGATGGCATCGTGCCTGCCACGGGGGTGACCTTTCCGCTCGACGAACCGGTGCGCGGACAGGTGGCTCAATTCGACAACACCCAATCCATTACCGTGCGCTCGGGCCCGACGGCCAACCTCGGATTGCCCGTGGCCCAAATGACCGTCAGCGGCTGGGTCAAGGTGAATACCGCCGAAACCTGGGGCGGGTTTATCGGCAATATCCAGGACAATGGGAGTTACGAAAAGGGCTGGGTGCTGGGCACCCGGGCGCAAAAATTCTCCATTGCGCTCATGACGGAGAATGCGTCTGGCATGACGTATCTGACAGATACACAGGACTTTACGCTGGGAGAATGGTATTACGTGACGGCTACCTACAACGGGGCGGTGACCAAACTTTTTGTCAACGGCGTACTTAAAAACAGCACCACCGCCCAAAACGGCAACATCGTGTACGCTGGGCTGGCCTCAGATTGGTTTGGCATTGGTTCGTACGTGGACGAAAACGAAAACTGGCTGCACGATGGCGCACTCGACGAGCTAATCCTCTGGGAACGCGCCTTGTCGGACGCGGAAG
Organism: Saprospiraceae bacterium; assembly: GCA_022842255.1. GTDB lineage: Bacteria > Bacteroidota > Bacteroidia > Chitinophagales > Saprospiraceae > M3007. The sequence continues at coordinate 9,774 of JALHPW010000081.1, forward strand.
TGTTGCATCTGTACCAGCAACAAAGCAATATGGCGCCCCATTTGACGCTCATTTCCCCGGTCAACAACGCCACCTACACCGCTCCGGCAAGCATCGCCATGAGCGCCGAGGCCAGCGATGTGGACGGGACGGTTTCGGTGGTGGAGTTCTTCAACGGCACCCAAAAACTGTACGAGGACGTGGACGGTTTGCCTTATGCTTTTGTGTGGGACAACGCTCCGGCAGGCATCCACACGATTACGGCCAGGGCCACGGACAACCTGGGAGCCAAAACCGTTTCGCCACCCATTGAGGTGATTGTTTTGGTCAATACCGCACCGAGCATTCAAATCGATAACCCGCTGAATAACAGCAGTTTCATCGCTCCGGCCCAAATCGCCATCACCGCCTCGGCCAGCGACGCGGAAGGTGCGGTGACCCTGGTGGAATTTTACGCAGGGGCTGATAAAATCGGGGAAGACGCGGACGGTGCCCCGTTCCAATTCAACTGGACGGATGTGCCTGATGGGCAGTATGTGCTCACGGCCCGCGCCACGGATGAAGGCGATTTACAAACCACTTCTGCGCCTGTGAGTATCCTGGTCTTCACAGAGGTCGCAACCGAGGAGCCCACACAAATCGAAAGCATCAAAGTTTCACCCAACCCGACGAGTGGCAGCTTCCGATTTTTGACCGATGAGCCCTTAGCAGGGGCCACACTTTGGGTTTACGGATCAGACAATCAATTGATTTTCAAGAAAATAATAACCCAAAATGAGGCGGATTTAAGCGCGCTACCTTCGGGCACTTATAGACTGGAAATACAAACCCTTGCACGAAAAAAACGCAGTGCTTTGGTGGTGAAAATTTAGAAATTGTAGTTCTAATTCCCGCCGCCGCCGCGTTTCGTTTCCTCTTCAGCAACCCCAAAGGAGTTGCCGTCGGGGGTGCGGGGTGGTTAGACCTGTGTAGGGCGGAAGCTTTTTAATTTAAGAGTTCCGATTACATGATTTTAGATTTTAGAAGGAGTGGTAAGGCCGGGTATTGGGCGCTGGCACACCATCTAAAATCTAAAATCATGTAATCGGCATTCTTAATTCAAACTCAAAAAAGGCTCGTATCAATAAGGCTTAATGTAAAATTTCAATTCCGGCCGCCGCGTTTCGTTTCCTCTTCAGCAACCCCAAAGGAGTTGCCGTCGGGGGTGCGGGGTGGTTAGACCTGTGTAGGGCGGAAGCCATTATTTATCAAATTAAAAGGGCGACATCGGCAAAAATCCGGTGTCGCCCTTTTAATACGTCACACTCCAGCGATACATTTTGGTGAAAATTCCAAGCGCCTGCCCTAAATTTGCTTCTTTTTTATTCCGTCACCACTCGCCTTTTCCGTAATATGCTCTATCAACTCTTCCAATCTTCGCTCAGTGAGCAGGAGTTCAACGAACTTTTACACCTCACTTTCACCGAGCACGAGCGCGACATGATGCTCGAACGCTGGCGCATTTTTGATGCTTTTGACCGCGGCTGTTCGCAGCGCGAGGTGGCCAAAGAGGTGCCTTGCAGCATTGTCACCGCCACGCGGGGAGCGAAGGTGTTCCGCGAAAACAAAGAGGCGGTACAGAAGTATTTGGAGCGCTGGCGGCAGTAGCATATTCCAACTTGTCAAGTACGGTGAATATTTAAGTGGTCATTGGCGATGGGGTCTTGCCTTATCGCTAAATGCTCATTTATTTTGCAGGAATGATTGAGAAGATCAACTAAAGAATATGTTTGAGTGGATAAAACATGTGTTTCGTAAGGGTATTATCCCCAAATTAAATTCAACCAATGAGGATAACCCTTCAGAGGACCAGACAAAATTCATTTGGTGTCTGGTCGGCAATGTCATTGATTTGCACCTGTCGGGAAAGGACCAAGAACTCATGCATGGAACAAAACACTTTACTCCTAATACCAAGGTTTATTGCTTTCCTACCCGTTGGGGGGATGGATACGAAAATATCAAGGTAATCGGGAGGCATAGAAAATCACACAGGTTTATAAGTATTGTAATGCCTTCAAAACTTATCCGGAATTGGCGCTTACAAAAAGTCTATAACCCCTTTATTCTAAATTTAATGCAGTCTCAAAACGGTTGGACAAACAGTGAAAAAGACAGGCAGACCATTTTGGAAATGTTAGAGTGGTTGCCTGATCGAACCATACATTTTAAGAAGTGAAAACACTGCCACCAAAGCCAATACAAGTTCTTGGATAAACTAATTTATGCCCATGAAATACTTTAGTTTTTTGTAAACGAGACAGTAAACCTTAGAGTGTGTCTGAAAAACATTTGCTGAGCAGGTTTTTGATAAAAGCGAGTTTAACCATAGCCAGAAAATGAGAGGCTAGCTTTTCAAAACGAGTAGCTAAACGCCTCATTTCTTTCAA
>JALHPW010000082.1 GCA_022842255.1 Saprospiraceae bacterium
AGTTTTTCCCAGATTATGATAGTAATCCATCTAAAGCCATCATTGCCAACTTTACCGGCAAATCAGTGAGCAATGGGATACAAGTAGAAGTATCGGCAGCCTGGAGCCGTCGGCTTGAACTACGTACGGCCTATAATTTTCTTGATGTATTCAGATACCAAAACAGTGAAAAAATACGGTTGCCTTTCAACTCACGCCATAAAGTATTAGCTGTTGCAACCTTCCGCACACCTGGCGAACGCTGGCAATTTGATGCAAATCTGCATTGGTACGGGAAACAGCGGCTACCGGATACCCGCCTCAATCCTGTAAACCTGCGCCGACCGGATTATTCTAAAACCTATTCCGTAACCGGTTTGCAGGTACGGCACACTTTCCGGCGCATTGAGTTATTTGCTGGCTGTGAAAATGTATTTGACTTCCGGCAGTTACGCCCGATTTTAGGTTGGGAACAGCCTTTTGCACGAGGGTTTGATCCTTCGTTTGCATGGGGGCCAACACGGGGGCGAGAATTTTATGTTGGGTGCAATTTCAAATTAGAAAAGAAAACGTCATAATTCACAATGCAGAAATATTTCGCCGAAACACTCGGCACATTCGCCTTGGTTTTTTGTGGTACGGGCGCTATCATTATCAATCAGGAAAGTAACGGCGTGATAACTCATGTTGGGGTGGCCATCACTTTTGGTCTTGTGGTAATGTCAATGATTTATGCCATGGGTGAGGTATCGGGGGCACACTTAAATCCGGCAGTTACGTTGGCCTTTTGGGTAGCGGGACGTTTCCCGATGAGAAGCATTGTACCTTTTGTGGGTAGCCAAATCATTGGCGCATTTGCTGCAAGCGGGCTGTTATACTTTCTATTTCCTACCCATGGAACCTTGGGGGCAACTCTGCCAACGGGCAGTGCGATCCAATCCTTTGTGCTGGAAATCGTGCTGACTTTCTTGCTCATGTTAGTTATTCTACAAGTATCGCAGGGAAGTAAAGAAACGGGCTGGTTTGCAGGTTTGGCTATTGGCGGCGTAGTGTTGCTGGAAGCGATGTTTGCGGGGCCAATCTGCGGTGCAAGCATGAATCCGGCTCGTTCGCTGGCTCCGGCGCTAATTTCTGGGCATTTAGAAAGTCTTTGGGTCTACCTTTTAGCGCCTATCCTTGGAGCATTTTTAGCGGTACCGTGTAGCCATATTCTGCAAAAACCTAATTGATACAACTATTCGATTTTCAAAACAAAAAAGCCTTTCTGTAAATGACCATTGCACTTTTTTCCGATATACACGCCAATCTGCCTGCGCTCGAAGCCTTTTTTGCCGACGTGGACAAACGCCGCCCCGATCAGATTTTTTGCTTGGGCGACCTGGTAGGGTACAACATTTGGCCGAACGAGGTCGTGCAGGAAATCCGTCGTAGAGGCATTCCAACCATTGCCGGAAACTACGATTTCGGCATCGGGCGAAGTAGCGACGACTGCGGCTGCGCCTACAAAACCGATGAAGAAAAAACCAACGGTTCCGTGTCCATTGCTTTTACCAATCAAATTGTAAAAGCTGAAGAGCGCAAGTATCTGCGCGAACTTCCTAAGCATATCCGGGTAGAGATTGAAATGAACGAGGGAGAACCGTTGTCGCTCTTGTTGGTACACGGCAGCCCGCGAAAGATTAACGAATACCTTTTTGAAGACCGTGATGAAAAAAGTCTGCTGCGTATCTTGGAAGGCGCAAATGCCGATGTGCTGTGCTTTGGGCATACCCATAAACCCTACCATCGAACCTTAAACAGTGAGGGTGAAGGGGAGAATTATTTTCGACATGCCATTAACATCGGTTCGGTAGGAAAGCCCAAAGACGGCGATCCGCGCGGCGGTTATGCCCTATTGCATTTCAACGAAACAAGCGGCGTTCATGAGGAGGTTAGTGTCAGGGTAGAGTTTATCCGGTTTGAATACGATGTGGAGCGGGCCGCCCGTGCCGTAGAAGAAAGCCCGCTACCGAATGCCTATGCAGAGGCACTGAGAATTGCGAAATAAAAATTGGATACAGATTTAGTAGATAAGCTTAGGAATTTATCTACACAAGGCTGACCACTGTAAAGTAGTCAGCTTTTAATGTCCGAAAAATAAGAACTTTGCTTGTAGCGCAGGTATACACAATCATTTTACGAATCAATATGGCACCCTCCAGCGCGGGAGGTCGGTTAGCGAACTTCCTTGGCTAACCATATTCTTTCAACTTTTCAATTTCAACAACATGAAAAATAAAATGCTGGCGCTGAGCGCCGCTGTTCTGCTTATGTCAGGCATCGCCTTTGGCTATTCTAAATCTGGCATTACTAACTCATGCTGCAACATGGAAGCATCCACCTGTAACGGGGTGCCATGCCCTGCAAGCGGTTGTCCGGTTCCTTGTTGTGAGCCTGGTAGTAGTACTGCCTGCGAATAGATGCGATTTAGTAAGCAACCATAAATTCAGCGGGTCATTCGGCGTTTGCCGGATGACCCGTGTTTGTAAGAATGTCTGCAAATCAGATTTTTGCTTTTCCCCTAAGCTATCTGCTGACATCGGGGCGGTCTACTGCTCGTACAAAAAGGTTCACCACTCGGTAACACAAATGGGGTTTGCCGCGCATTTGCGATACCATTTCATGGAGAAAGTAGTTTGCCGAACCATTGAGTATTTGCCGCTTGCAATGATTGGGTTTGGTATCCAGGATTTTATTCTTGTACATCTGTTTGCGATTACCATTGGACATCTTAACCATGCCAACTTTTACCTGCCGCTGGGGCCACTTCGTTACCTGCTCAACAGCCCGAAAATGCATATCTGGCATCACTCAAAGGAATTGCCGGAAGGAAGTCGTGGCGTGAACTATGGCATAACACTCAGCCTTTGGGACTACCTTTTGGGAACGGTATGGATACCACGGGATGGACGCGGCATTGAGTTGGGGTTCCCAAATATAGAGCAGTTCCCCAAGGGATTTTTAGAACAGGAGGTGTTGCCTTTTTTAGAGGAATAACTGTTGGCAATTAGCATCACCCAATCAATTTGGATTTATCAAATGCATCTCTTCAACCTTCTTTTGTTCCCATTTAAAAAATGTACTGTAGTCATTCCAATACTGAATCCAAGCTTCATTTAGAGCTTTGAAGATAAAGCCGTTTTGATTTGGAGCGATGTTGCATTGAATACTTACAACTGCCTTAAAACCAAACAATGCGCATTCTCGCAAAAGTTCAGATGGATAAGCAAATGAATGCAATGTATTTTTTTGTCGTGACAGAGCCCCTTGTACCTCCTGCCATTTTTTTTCAATCGAATCTTTTTGGGGTTGTAGCTGCATGTATTCGAGCACATGTAATATCACTTGCATTCTTGCTTCGTCATTTGGGTGGGTTGATTTTGAATGTAAAGGCACTTCAAATGGGTTGCTGCCACGTTTCATGGCCAAGTGAATATGCGCCCAGCCGTAGGCGGCTCCTGCTGTACATACTCCGAAAACATCACAGAAAAATTCAATCAGCCAATTGATCCAGTTTTTCTTCCACGCTTCATAAGTGGGTACAGAGCCGCTGTTATTTGTACGCTGGTCTTCCAAAATTACCCGGTCAAAATGGTCGGAGACAACATTGTAGAATGCTTTGGCATGCTCTTGAAATAAATTTATCCGATCATCATTTTCAGTCCAAAACAGTGGATGTGCAAGTTCATGGTACAGATCAGGAAGATGCAGGAGAAAATCACACTCCAGTAATGGGACGCACAAAAGATTGAATTGAGGGTAAATCTGATAATAGTTAGTAGACAGAGCCGAGACTGTTGGCGGAACAGGAATTGGGTAATTAATTTCCTTGCAAATTTGTTGGACGAATTTGTTAATTTTTATATCATCTTTATTATGTCGGCTGATGGCTGATACTGCTACATTCTCGATTATATCAATTTCCCAAATAATATTTTTGAGGTCTCTTAATCTGGCCGATTGGTTGAGGGGAACCTGATATACTGGCGCAACGTAAAGGTTATTCAATAGCGAGATTTTTTCGTTGATCAATTTCAGGCATCCTTGAGCAAGCACCTGAAAATGAAGGGGTGGTGGAGTAGGAAAGCGGGTTTTTAGGCGTTTGGCTCGTTCGATTGTTTCTGCAATGATAGCCTCCAAATACTGTTGCATACGCAAACTTGGGTTGGGAATTACAATAATTAGCGATTTAATCGCATACGTGAATAAGCGTTATTACATTCTTCATTTAGGGCTTCTGCCATCAATGCGAGTTTTTGGAGCACCTCGGGGTTTGTTCCCATTTCACGATCAAAGTATGATGTCAAATTGCGAAGAAATGCCTCCGAAGTTTGATTCCGCAATTGCTTTTTAAGATAGCTCTGAATAATTTGTGCCACCATCTGAATTTGGAAACTCATGCCTGATGGGTCGGACAATTGATGCAAAAAAGTTTGCACCTCTTCTGCCGATTTCGGCGAAACAGCGGTTGGATCGTAGTTCGCTTCCACCAAAAAACGATTGAGGATTCCCAGATACTTGCTGGAAACATCATAAATGTTAGAATTTAGACCTACGTCGCTCATGGTTGTCAGATTTGAGAAAGTTCTTGTTGAATGAAATCTTCCAGTTCGTTGTCCTCATCTTCCCATCCGGTATTTTGATACTCATCCTCGTCATACTCGCTCGCATGATCGCGTAATCGATTGTCGAGCAGTTTGGTAGTGACAGGTAACCGAGAACAAAAATCCGGTTTGGTAAAAGCAAGAGTGGAGAGGTAAAATAAGTCTCGCAAAGCCTCTTCAAATGCCAAATTGCCCGAAACGAACCGGACACACAATGGCCTTGATGTGCCGGGCGTACGAAACTCAGAGCCCGTAGTACAGAGATAAGCCAATCGGGTTTCCGGTAAGTACCAAGTTCCAATGGCTGGGTTATTATAGGTTTCTCGATTGCTGTTCCGGTCAAACCAAGGCTGGATTAACCGTACCGGGGTCATGGATGTTTTGGCGATTTCCAAAATGGTGACAGTCGCATCACTCGCCAGATAGCCTTCTTTCTTTAGGCGTTTTTCAGCAGTAGATATGCCTTCTTCTTCTGTGTCGAAAATACGCCCATCACGGTGGATGACCACAGTTTTCAAAGGCTGGTTCTTATTAAATTTCCATTCTTCTACGACCTGTTCATAGATGATCTGCTTAATGTTGTCTTTTGTGAGTTTTTCGTGTTGCTTGGACTGGATCATTTCCGTGCGAAGGAAGCGGCAATATTTGTCTACCATTACAAATCCGGCAAGATGGTTTTTCACGTCAATGCCGATGGTCAAATCAGCATTTAGCGGAGTATTAAGCCGGAACGGAAATTTGTTGTTTAGGAGCAGAACTTTGGTCAACGCCACATTTTGAACATACCCACGATATTTGCCGCCTGTCCCATCTTTCAAGCGATATTCCGTTTTTCCTTCGCGGGTACGTTCTTCTCGGAAGCAGGACGTGATGGTCGAGGTGTGGATGATAGAAACGTGGATGTTACATTTATAAAGTTCACGGGTGATAAGAGCAGCCAAACGATCATGCTTTCGCAGCGTTTTCCCGTCGTTTGGGATCATTATCACGGCATGTGCCTTGAACCTCTCCTGCACTTTGGCTTTCACGGCTTCCACAATACGATTGCCGACTTCGACATATGTAGCGTGACGTGAAGGATGATTCTCATACCACTCAAATTGCGGGTCGAATGTACACCAGGGGTACATTTTCTTTACTTGCTCTTGAAGGTCGTTTTTGAATTTCCTTCCCACCGTATCAAAAACAGAGCGGGGCAAAAACAAATATTGCGGTCCGAACTCGGTTTGTTCAGGCTTTAAAAACCCCGTTTTCCCATCTGTGAGTTTGTCCATTCGGGCCTTTGCAAACAGGTTTGGTTTGTAGTTAAAATCACGCAAACGCAGCTCAACCGAGTCTCCCAAAACAAATTCAGGAAAGTCAAATCTGGGCAATTGGAGACGCAATGGGGCTCTACTAATGCTCAGACTTTGCAATCCAAAGCGAATGTTTTGAAGAAATTCGTTTACAAACCACCCGGATTTCTCAAGCCTGACGCTTGGTGGCAAAATAGACTGCTGGTGATTGGCAGCCACAGTCGGATCGCTGGTGCTAAATACTTCAAAACAAAGGCCAGCTGGGACTGCACGAGTGTCTTTACTGGAGGTGTGGTAGATCAAGACTGAGGCATCTTCTGGTAAGTTTGCCAAAATAGACGGGTGGTTGCCAGGCGTTCTTTCTCGAATGGCCTCGTGTAATGATACTTGCCGATTTAATACCGGGTCATCATAAATATATTCTGACGCTATCATATCACTCCATTCATCGAGACGCAATTCGTACCAGTGATCGCCGAACGGATAAAAAACAATTTTGCCTTTGTAATCCCGATCAAAGACGGGCTTGGTCACATAAATCGGGAGTGGTTGGGCTGAAGCATACTTTTTTGTGACATCCACGCAGATTCCCCAATCTTTTCCCAAATCTATGACGCGTACGATAAAGCCGGTGAATGTGGCTATACCATTCTGCTTCTCAGATTTTTTCAAGAAAAACGGATGTCCAGCCTTAGGTTGCCATAACTGAGCATGTTTCGTCAATTGGCCCTGCAAACTAAATTGGAGAAAGCGCTGACAAATTACCCGCGTGTTTTCATTGGTGCTGGAAAAATCCAGTTGCTCCACCAGGCCGGTATCATGAAAATAGAGAAGGTTGCCTCCGCGACGAGGGTATTCATTCGGCACTTTACTGATGATGTCGGCTTCGTTACGCGTCACAAGTAATGCTGCATCCTCTCGGACAATCACTGTCACAGGATGCCTTAGTTTTTGGCTCAATCGCTTTATCAGTGTCTGACGGTCCTGTTGGAAGGACGGCGAATCAGGCAGTAGGCCACCAATTTTGAACAGGCGATATTCTGCACTGAGTTCAAGAGTATTCCCAATCAAAAAGATTGGGCTGACGTTCAGTCGGTTTTTGTTCATGATTACAAATTTTTCTGAAACAACAGGTTAAGCAATTTTCGGGGTCATCGGTTTGTTCGAGGTCTTGCAAGTCGTCAAAATTGTAGGTATCTTCAGCGCCCGCAAGTTGGAGCTTGTATGCGCCTTCGATGATGAATGCTCTCGTCTGATTAAGATAGTCTTCTGTTACAGGATAATACCGCAAGTCGTTTTTTAGTAATTGATATTCAACGAGCCGGTAATCTGTTAGGAGAAATTTTTTCCAATTGGCTCGTTGGCGGTTTTGCGGTAACGTTAGGTGTAGACCCAATGCATATACCAATAGTTGCTGATTATATCTTTTGACCGGTTCAGCGTGTACTTTCCAGTCAACAATTAATGGGGCTTGCCCCTTGGAATACACGATTAGGTCGGGAGTGCCAATTATGGAGAAGCCTTCGAGTTTATAGTTCAGTGTTCTTTGAGCATCGAGGTGTTCGGCACTGCGGAGCATTTCTACAAAAGGCTCATTCTGAAAAAAGTTTGTCAAGGCAATTTCGATATCTAACCAAGCTCCATCCAGTTGCTCTTCGCTAAGTGGTAAATCGTATTCATGTTCGAGCAGTGGGGAAAATTCTTCCGGCAAATGGCTCTTTTTATTGTCGACATCTCGGTATTCGTGATTTTGAGAAAAGTGCAATCTTTTTTCAAAAAGCCTAAGCGCAACTTCTATGGCATCATCAAGTGTAAATCGCTGCTTTTGGTTGAAGGCTACTGCCATTTCGTTGCTTAACACATCATCCACCAGTTGGCCACGCCACGAAGCCAATGTTCGCAAATGTGATAGCATCGTGATTTCACGACGGTATGGATCATTTTTCACATTGCCACTTTTTGCTTTGGCCATGAAGTACCATTGCCATTGACACTTTTGAAAAGTGCGGTAGCCGCTGATTGAGAAAGCTTTCATTTTCTTCGATTTCGGATAAATTTGAGGTAATCCAAGAGTTCCAATTCTTCTTCATCCGTCACAGCGCCCAACCGTCCGTGTGCAGCGATTGGTTCTCTACTTTCTACCATTCCGTTGTTTTGCGGCACGGGATACCCTACTTTTTCCATGAGCGTTTCATATGACACCTCGTACAACTGGGCGAGTTTGTAAAGGTTAAGCGGAGAGGGTTGTTTCACCTTTCCCGTTTCCAACTGGCTGAGATAGGCATTGGAAATCTCAGTCTGCTTTTCCACCTCGCGCAGCGTTAGGTTTTTGGCTTCTCGGAGGGCTTTGATATAAGTGCCGTAGTTAGACATATCACGATTGTTGAAGCATTGCTAAATTTGTCGAGCAAAGATATGGATCATTGCTAAGTTTAACAAGCAATATTTAAAAATTTTTTAGCCTTGACCAAAATGTGCGTGATAATCGAAAGATGGATTTGTTTTCAATGGCTGATTAAGCTGTGGAGCACAACAAGCATTGGTACACCTCGCACCACATTTAGCGGCAACCTGTGGCAAAAAATTTAACCTATTGCATTCGAGCCAGCCGACAGTGGAGAGGATAGATGAAACCTATCGAAGATTTCCCCAGTATTAAACGGGTACGGGGGTGGGCAACCTGAAATGGCAGGAGGCGGGGGTAGAATTAACTCGGAGGGGGGAGGCGGCAGTGTTCTGAGTACATGCCTAAGCGTGTTCATATCTCGCGAACCATTTTTTCTGCCATGGGCCGTTCGCAAATTTCAAATTTGCGTCAATTACAAATCCTCGAAGGGTCCTGTCAACCGGGTTTGAGGAATGAAATACTATACAACTGCGCAAAAAGAGCCTTCAATTAAATGAGGTTCTGGTTAGCTGCTTCAATCACCTCATTTTCAAAACTTTTCAAGTAGGTCTGAGTGATTGATTCCGATTCATGCCCCAAAGCTTCGCTGATGATCGCGACCGGAACGCCACTGTTTTTCAAAACAGTAGCATAGGTGTGACGGGCTACATAGGTGGTCAAAGGAATGTCCAGACCAGAGAGTGTTGCGATCTGTTTCAGGCTTTTGTTGATGCAGCCCGTCATTTTGTGAATCCGATTATCTATCTGTACCGGTGTGAGGTGTTTGGTTCGGTCCAGGATTGGGAAAATGAAGTTCTCCAGGTTTCCGCCGGTCTGGGTACGGTATCGCTCGATGATTTTCACCGCAGGCTCCATCAGTTTAATATTGAACCCTTTCCCAGTTTTGGCCCGGATGTAGAAAAGTCGGTCTTGTTTAATATTGACCCATCGAAGCAGGGCAATATCGGTCAGGTTGATACCTTGCACGAAATAGCTGAACATGAAAACATCCTGAGCCAATTGTGCCTTTGAGTCAGCTGATAAATCCAGGGCGGCAATCTTCTGAATTTCTGTCTTGCTGATGGCTCTTTTTCGGGTATCGGTGTCAAACTTTGAAATCTTGAAGTCCCGGAAGGGGTAATGGTTCAGCGATACCAGTTTTTCCTGAACGGCTTTGTTGTACAAGGATCGAAGTGTTCGGAAGTACACAGAAATGGAGGTTTCCAAGAGGCCCTGGCCGCGTAAATGTGTCTCAAACCGGTTCAGGAAGTTGAGGTCAATATCTGAGAACAAAAGAGTTTTGACTTTGGGTTGGAAGTTTTTCAATGCCCGAAGCGTATCCCGGTAAACATTGGCGTTTCCTACTTTTTTCTGAAGCACCAAGCGATGAATATATTCGGTAAAAAACGCGAAAACATCCGTCTTCCCTTTGGGCTTATGAACAGCAGTCAAGAGGCTTTCTGGTGAGAACTCCTTCTCGTTCATTTTCAGGTCCAACACTTGCGCCTGCAATTCACTCACCCGCTTTTGAACAATCGCTTCGATTTTCAATTTTTCGGGGTGGTTGCGCTTTGGGGTACATTTTTTGAAATCCCATTGATCCGGGTGACAACTCAACCCGAGCGCTTCATATTTACGTTTGCTATCTTTGGTGACAACCAACATCAAAGGGTGTTCTCCATTGGCAAGGGTTTTGGATTTGTACAGTGTGACTCGAATTGTTGCGCCTTGTATCATGCTTTGTTTCTTTTGCTTTTGCCATCCGGTTTACATGATGGTTTACACAAAAGTACGAAGAAAGCATGAATATCTACAAACAACGATGAAGGATTTATTTACATTTGCTTGAATTACAATGATTTAAAAAGAATCAACAACCATCAAAACGATATGACACACTGCTTTGGGAGCAGGGGGTCCAAGGTTCGAATCCTGGTATCCCGACAACATAACAACGCAATTATCTGGTAATCAGGTAGTTGCGTTTGTTGTTTTGGGTGTTTGGGTAGGTTGTGGGTAGGTTGTAGAAATTATCTGCCCCGTTTGCCTCTCTTCTCATACCTTTCGAGGCTGAATATTAAACATTACTTGCCATTCCTGAAATTTACTAAATCTTCAACTATGTTTGAAAATGATAATTGCCAACGCCTTGTCCATTGCGAAGATTATTTCAGAAGCACACCACCAAATTGATGAATCCTTATTGGGTCGAGATATTGATATTGAACAAATCTTAGTTGACCTTAATAAATTGAAAAGAGGACTGTTTGAGAAATCTCATTTATGGGAGATTCGATTTGGCAATTTTTATAATAACAAACCGTCCTTTTATGATTGGCTACAAATCATCCAAGTTAAATATGAAATTTCCGAAGAGTTACTTACAAGTATAACAGTAGACGAGGCTGTCGAAAAGGCAGGTGGTTTTTGCGATGATTTTTCGGCTCCAAACATTATATTTAGAGGTGATTTTGAGCATTACGGCAGTGTAATGATTTCATTAAGGCATGATTGTTCCTTAATTTCGATTTTCACAACCGATAAAAATGAAAAATCTTACAAAGAGGGACGTTTGGATGCGCAAAATCAAAAATGCTGGCTGTTTAGGGTCTCAATAGGACTTGAACCATACGACGTTGACGAAGATTATGAGATTTTTAAGGAAGATTCTTGGAATGAAGATTATTTATATAAGTCGAAGAATTATAGGGGGGGATACTATAACCTTGAGCTAATTAAAACACCTTGGGCGAGCTGATGATTTGCCAAAAACAAATCAAAAAGGGTCTTTTTAGACTGCGTAAGGTTTGGAAAACGGGAGACCTCTCTCTTTCTCCCCCCCTCTAATTTTGTAAAAATACTCGGGCGATTGGGCACCCGATGTTGGCGGTATTTGACTTAGAGACTTTCACCCCACCCCATCTTTGAGTTAGTTAAGTTTTGCTGCGAAGGTATAACTGCCTTGCAAATCCTTCCTTTAGTGCAACTGCCTTTATCAGGGCATTCCAGAAATCAATATTTTGCGCTGCACATGTATGCGTTTCAGGCTGCGAGCGATGTAGTGCGGCAATTTTCTGGAAAAGAAACCCCTTTACCCCTCATTAGACAGTGCAAAGCCTTTGCCGCTCAATCTGAGTAGGCAACCATTGCCTACCCATATATATCTTTGCCCACCTAACGCACCTCTGCCTTACAAATGAATCAATCCCCGTTTCACACTATACTCTCCCAATTCCGCAAATCCGCCCTCTCCGAACGCGACAAAGGCGACAAATTCGAGCGGCTCATGCAAGCTTATTTGCAGACCGACCCGTACTATGCTGACCTGTTCAAAAATGTTTGGCTTTGGAATGATTTTCCCGCCCGCCGTGACTTTGGCGGAAAGGATACGGGCATTGACCTGGTTGCCCGCACCCATTCCGGCGACTATTGGGCCATCCAATGCAAGTGTTTCCAGGAAAGCGCGGTGATAGATAAACCCGCCGTTGATTCCTTCCTTTCGACCTCCAGCAAAAATTTCAAAGACGACCAACTCCGAACCGTTGGCTTTGAACGACGGCTCTGGATTTCAACCACCAACCATTGGGGCGGAAATGCCGAGGCCACTATACACAACCAACACCCACCCGTCAACCGCCTAGGCTTGCACGACCTCGACAACGCCCCCGTAGATTGGGGCAAATTGGCCGAAGGTTTATCGGGCGAAGCCTCACGCGCCGCGAAGAAATCCCCCATGGCGCACCAGGTAGCTGCCATTGCAGCCGCGCACGAACATTTCAAAACGTCGGAACGCGGCAAACTCATTATGGCCTGCGGAACGGGCAAAACCTTTACCTCTTTACAAA
>JALHPW010000083.1 GCA_022842255.1 Saprospiraceae bacterium
CTGGTCGGCCTTTCCGCGCAAGGACCTTTATGCTTGGATCCGTAACTCTCAAGCTCTGATTGCCACCGGTCACCCGCGTGCCAATGAGCTGTGGGGCAAGTGGAAGCCTACGTTGATGAACAACTTCCCTGGCTTGACGGACGAGCAGATTGAGAGCATCCTCCTTTACATTAAGGAGCCAGGAGGCCCGCCACCACCACCGCCACCGCCAGGTGGTGAGGTCGCTGGAGAAGAAGGCCTTCCTTGGATGTTTATCGGCCTTGCTGGTGTATTGCTCCTGCTCGCGTTTGCGCTCATGCGCATCGTGAACAACCTGGCCAACGTGTCCCGCGCCAAAGACGGCCTGCCTCCAATCGAGAAGACAGCCTACCAGGTGCTTACCACCAAAGGTGCTATCGCCTTTTTGGTCTTCGCGACCGTGTTGATTTTCGGCTACAAAGCCGTGGACAACGCCACTAAAATGGGTCGCGAACAGGGCTACAAACCAGATCAGCCCATCAACTTCAGCCACAAAATCCACGCAGGCATCAATAAAATTGACTGCCAATATTGCCACGATACGGCCCGCCGCTCGAAGCACTCCGGTATCCCTGGCGCTAATACCTGTATGAACTGCCACTCGGCAGTCAAAAAAGGTACCATCAGCGGCACCAGCGAAATCACCAAAATATTTGCTTCCATCGGGTTTGACCCGATTGCCGGTAAGTACGTGGATGGTTACGAGAACTGGAGCGAAAAACAGATTGAAGACCTGTACAAAAAGTGGATTGGTCAAGAATATATGTCTGCCAACAGCCTCACCGCCTTGGACGAAAATGGTAAAAGTGTGGTGAGCAACCAGTGGGATGGTATTGTCAAAGCCCTCAAGGACGACTCGAATGGTAAAATCCAGGGTCCGATTGAGTGGGTACGCATCCACAATCTGCCAGACCACGCCTATTTCAACCACGCCCAACACGTAGCTGTGGGAGAGGTAGCCTGCCAAAAATGTCACGGAAAAGTGGAGGAAATGGACATCGTGTACCAGTTCTCCACCCTGGGCATGGGCTGGTGTATCAATTGCCACCGCGAGACGGAGGTGAAATTCAAGGACAACGATTATTACAAACAATACGAGCGCTACCACGACGAGTTGAAAGCGGGCACCCGCGAAAAAGTCACGGTAGAGGACATTGGCGGCTTGGAATGCCAAAAATGCCACTATTGATTTGAATGTGGTCCTTTAATAAATGTGGTCAATGAGACCAATGTGTTGAAATCAAAAGCACATTGACCACATTAAATATATTGACCACATTTTTCCAAATAGACCACATTCCCTAGAATTGACCACATTTCGAACATTGACCACATTTCAATAATATGCATCACGATAACGGTATTTGGGTAGGCACTGAAGATTTGACGCGCGACGAAGCGTTCGTGCAGTCCTCGCAAAGCGAGTTTTCAGTGGAGAACATAGACCAAACCGACGGCAAATGGCAGACCAGCCGCCGCGATTTTCTGAAACTCATGGGTTTCGGTCTTGGCGCAGCCACCATCGCAGCCTCCTGCGAAATCCCGGTTAAAAAGGCCATCCCATACGTCACCAAGCCCGACGAAATCGTACCGGGTGTGGCCAACTATTTTGCTTCTTCCTTCGTGGAAGGAGGGGATTACTGTTCTATCCTGGTCAAAACCCGCGAAGGCCGCCCCATCAAAATTGAGGGCAATACCCTGAGCGGAGTGACTTATGGTGGCACCAGTGCACGTGCTCAGGCCTCTGTATTGAGCCTTTACGACACACGCCGCATCCAACATGCAGGCACGGTGAAGGAAGGCAACGTGCAAAAAACGGAATGGGCCGCATTCGATCGTGAAATCATTTCCAAACTCGATGCCGGCGGTGGTGTCCGCATCCTTACCAATTCTATCATCGGAACCACGGTTCACAGTGTGTTCGGTGATTTTAGCAAACGCTTTCCCGACTTCCGGGTGGTGTCCTACGACCCAGTTTCGTCGGCCGCCCTGCTGGAAGCCAATGAAAAGTGCTTTGGCCACAAGGCATTCCCACACTATAAATTTGACGAGGCTACGGTCATTTGCTCCTTTGGGGCTGATTTCCTCGGGACCTGGGGCAATGCGGTTCAAAACGCCCGCAATTACACCAAAGGTCGCAAGGTAGCGGGCAAGAAGAACGCGAAAATGTCGCGCCACTACCAAGTGGAAGGCTATATGTCGCTCACAGGCTCCAATGCTGACAGCCGTGTGCAAATCCGCCCCAGCGAAATGGGCGCCGCGATTGCCGCACTGTATGGCGAACTTTCCGGCAACGGTGGTGGCCCTAAACTGAACGACAAGGCTGCAGCAGCGATTAAAAAAATCGCCAAGGACCTCCAGGCCGCACGCGGCAAATCCATTGTTGTTTCTGGCTCTAACAATGTTGCAGAGCAAATTATCGTGAACCGAATCAACGATATGCTCGGCAACCTGAACTCGACCATCGATTTCAACGGACAATATTTTGGCCGTTCGGGTGATGAGCGCGAGGTGGCTAAACTGATGGATGAAATGAATGCCGGGCAGGTTTCTACCCTCATTATTTGGGGCGCCAACCCAGCTTGGGATTTGCCTAACGCGGATGCATTCAAAGCTGCAATGGCCAAAGTAGGTACTCGGATTTCTTTCAATACCAATCTGGACGAAACCACTTTGCTCTGCACACACGCTGCACCAACGCACCATTTCCTCGAATCTTGGGGCGATGCGCAGCCACAGGCTGGTATGTTGAGCTTGATTCAGCCAACCATCGCTCCCTTGTTCAATACCCGTCAGGCCGAGCACTCGCTGCTTGTTTGGTGCGGTAGTTCCAAGTTGAATGCCAATGCGGAACAGCCTTACTACGAATACCTGAAGGCTACTTGGCAAAATGAAATTGGTGGTGGCCAGACCAAATATCTTTCCCAAGAGGCATTCTGGGAAATGAGCCTGCACGACGGTGTGTATGAAACGCCTTCGCACGATATCACCGTTGGTTTTGATACTACTGTTTCGGTAGACGTGAATGCAGTTTCAAAGCCATCCTCCTCAGAGCTTGAAATTTCGTTCTACGAAACGGTCAACATCGGTAATGGACAGTATGCCCACAACCCTTGGTTGCAGGAAATGCCTGACCCGGTTACCCGTACCGTTTGGGGCAACTACCTCAGCATTCCGGTTGAATGGGATGGTGTGAACAATATCGACGGCTGGAAAGGCCTCGAAGATGGCGACGAAGTTGAGGTGGAAGTAAATGGTAAAAAGTTCACCTGTGCCGTGGTTAAAAACTTCGGCCAAACCAAAGGTACCGTTGCGATTGCCCTGGGTGGCGGTCGTGAAGCCGGCGGCTGTGGGGTAACCTATGGGGTGAATGTGAACAATGCCTTGAAACAGGAAAATGGCCTGACCCAATACTATGCCACAGACGTCAAAGTGACGCCTACTGGTACCAAGGACAAACATTTTGCCTGTGTGCAGCACCACAATACCATGGGTGTCAAGGCCATGGGCACGGAAGAGGGCAAAGTCATCAATGCCGACGAAAAATCACTGGGCTATAAAGGGTTCCAAGGTTCTTTGACGGATCGTTCCATCATTTTCCAGACCAATATTAAGGACCTTCAGAAGCTCGAGCACAAACTTGAAGCTTTCCACGAAGAGGCCAATCACTTGAACTCCCAGACGCTTTATCCCGACAATGTAGATTATTTTGGAACGGGTATGAAGTGGGGTATGTATGTTGATCTCAACTCCTGTATTGGCTGTGGTGCTTGCCAAGTAGCCTGTGTGAGTGAGAACAACGTGCCAGTGGTGGGTAAAAAAGAAGTTGCCCGTCACCACGAAATGACTTGGTTGCGTATTGACCGCTATTTCTATGGCGATCTTGAAAACCCAAAAGTGGTTTACCAACCCATGATGTGCCAGCACTGCGACAACGCTCCTTGCGAGAACGTATGTCCGGTGAATGCTACCAACCACTCCATGGAAGGTATCAACCAAATGGCTTACAACCGCTGTATCGGTACCCGCTACTGTGCAAACAACTGCCCTTACAAAGTACGTCGTTTCAACTGGCTCGACTATACCACTGCCGATGTTTGGCCTGCAAACGAAGAACGCGTGTTCCATGTGGAAGGGGAAGACAAGCCTTACTACGCCGACAACCTGGTACGTATGGTGTTGAACCCAGACGTGACGGTTCGTACACGTGGTGTGATTGAAAAATGCTCTTTCTGTGTGCAGCGTATCCAGGAAGGCAAATTGACGGCCAAAAAAGAAGGTCGCGCAATTATGGACAACGATGTGCGCACGGCTTGTCAAACGGCTTGCCCAACTGGTGCCATTGTGTTCGGCAATCTCAACAACCCGGAAAGCGAAGTCAGCAAAGCCAACAAATCGGCTGGTGCATTGGCCTACAAAGTGCTCGAAGAAATCAACGTGCGCCCAGGGGTACAATACTCAGCCAAGATTCATAACGCAAACGAAGAACTCTTTTCTTAAAAGTTGATAAGGGTTTATAGTGGCTTATAAGGGTTGATTATCAACCATATAAACGCTGATAAACCTTCATAAACCATATACTATGTCTCAACCAGTTGCGGCCGTCCGGCACATATTGATTGAAGGGAACAAATCCTACCATAATATCACGGAGGATTTGTGTAGCCCGACCGAGAAAGCCCCTTCGCGGGAGTGGATCATTGCTTTTTCATTGTCCTCGGTTTTCCTAGGCCTCTACATTTTTGCCATTGTTTGGACGGTGTGGAAAGGCATCGGGGAATGGGGTGCAAATCGCTCCATCAACTGGGCTTGGGACATCACCAACTTCGTGTGGTGGGTCGGTATCGGTCACGCCGGAACCCTGATTTCGGCCATCCTTTTGTTGTTCCGCCAACGTTGGCGTACGGGTGTAAACCGAGCGGCAGAGGCAATGACCATTTTTGCGGTAATCTGCGCGGGTCAGTTCCCGATTTTCCACATGGGACGCGTTTGGCTGGCATTCTTTATCATGCCATTCCCCAATACACGTGGCCCGATTTGGACCAACTTTAACTCTCCGCTTTTGTGGGACGTATTTGCTATCTCGACGTATTTCTCGGTATCGCTCCTCTTTTGGTACACCGGTTTGGTGCCTGATTTGGCCACGGTGCGTGACCGTGCGAAGGGTTTCCGCCGCAAAATGTACGAAACCTTCTCCTTCGGTTGGACGGGTAGCGCAAAGCACTGGCAACGCTGGGAAGCACTTTCGCTTGTATTGGCAGGGATTTCTACCCCGCTTGTACTTTCGGTGCACACCATCGTATCTTTTGACTTCGCAACCTCTGTGATACCGGGATGGCACACTACCATTTTTCCACCGTATTTCGTTGCGGGTGCGGTATTCTCAGGCTTTGCGATGGTACAAACGCTGATGATTATCACCAGGAAGGTGCTCAATCTCCAGCAGTACATTACGATCAACCACATTGAGTCCATGAACAAGGTGATTGTGCTCACAGGTACCATCGTAGGGGTGGCTTACTTGACGGAGTTGTTCATTGCCTGGTACTCTGGTTATATCTATGAGCAGTTTGCCTTCTACAACCGTGTATTTGGTATCTACTGGTGGTCTTACTTTGGCATGATGTTCTGCAACGTAGTTGCACCACAAGTGTTCTGGTCGCGCAATATCCGCCGCAGTATTTGGTGGACCTTCTTCCTCTCGATTATCATCAACGTAGGGATGTGGTTTGAGCGCTTTGTGATTATTGCAACCACCTTGGCCCGCGATTTCTTGCCTTCTTCTTGGAGCTATTACCGTCCAACTTGGGTTGAAATCAGCATCTTTACGGGCACCATTGGTCTGTTCTTCTTCTGCTACCTGATTTTCTGCCGCGTGGCTCCTGTAGTTGCAATTGCGGAGGTTAAATCCATCCTGAAAGTTGCAGGCGATCAGTACATTGGTCCAGATGCCAAGCATGGTCACGGTGAAAAGGCCAAGCATGAACATTAATAGTGGTAAGTGTTTAGTGATAAGTATTTGCTACAGAGCCACTTACCACTAAACATTCAGCACTAAACTTACTTAACACTTACCATTTAAGAATAATGGCAGCTGAAAATACTAAAGTCCTCTACGGACTATACAATGACGAAGAAGACCTGAAGGTGGCCGTAAAAGCCGCCAATGCATCGCACTTGGATATTATGGATGTATTTACGCCATTTCCGGTGCACGGTCTGGACCCTATTTTGGGACTCAAAGAAAGCCGTTTGCACTATCTTGGTTTTATCTATGGTGCCACGGGTGCTTTATTTGGCTTCCTTGCCATGACCTGGATTTTCGTAAGTGATTGGCCCACGATGTATGGTGGCAAGCCATATTGGTCTGTCCCAGCCTTTATCCCCATCACTTTTGAAATGACGGTATTGTTCGCTGCCTGGGGTATGACCATCACTTTTTATACGATTTGTGGCATGTGGCCTGGCGTGAAAGCAAATACGCTGGACCACCGGATCACAGACGACAAGTTTTGCATTGCCTTTGACGTGACGAGCGCCTCTGACAGTGCGGTCGACAACCTGAAGGGCTTTTTTAAAAACACGCAGGCCGACGAGGTGAATATCAAAACGATGTGATAGCGTGGGTTTTTGGTTCACGGAAGATTTGGGTATTTGGAGTGATACCTCTGATTCCTAGATCCACGAACAAACAAATCCCCAACCTACTGAATCCACAAATTCAACGAATCAACAAGAATTATGAAATACGCAATTGGCGCGATTCTCGGTGTGGCTCTTTTTGCTTGGATGTTTTCCCTTTGCTCTCCAGCAGGTAAAAACAAGACGGGCCATGAGTATATGCCGGATATGTATCACCCGGTGAGCTATGAGGCTAACCAGTATAGCGCTTACCATTGGAATCACTGGAACGCGGCGGAAGACGGTCAGACCTTCTCCAAAGCGGAGCTTTCCCAACCCCGTGGAAAAGTGAGCGGTACAGTACCTCGTGGTTATACGGGTGTTTATTACACGGATGCATCGGCACTGGATATTGTCCGTGGCAAAAATGCCCCCAATGCCATTGCTGCTCCCATCAATGGGGAAGCGCCCTTTACTTACGCCAATACCGAAGATGATCGCTTGAGGTGTGAGAAAGAAATGGTAGCCAACCCATTCCCCATCACAAAATCGGGACTTGACCGCGCAAAACCATTGTACGATGTTTATTGTGGGGTTTGCCATGGTGCTAAAGGTGATGGACAAGGTGTACTTGTGACCGTTCCTGACGCCAAATATCCTGCCGCCCCCAAGAATTTGATTGGAGATGATATGATTGCAGCTGGCAATGGCCGCTACTATTTTGCGATGGTGTACGGTAAAAACGTGATGGGTGGTTACACCGACAAACTTTCTTACGAAGAACGTTGGCAGGTGATGCACTACATCCGCTCCCTACAGGCCAAGAGCAAAAATCTGGAATACAGCGAAAAAGCCAATTCGCTCAGCAACATAGAAAAACCTGCTAAAGGGGAAGCTACGGGGCCAGGTCGGGTAGCACCACCCCCGCCACCCCCAGCTGGGAAGTAATCAGCTTGATTCAGCAGTACACCTTTGAAAGCCAACTACATCGAATAAAAATATCGGCTCAGTCCGACCTTGCGATATGAACCTAAATACACAGTTTGTATTTGAAAATAAGACCAAAACACTGCTCATTGGCGGTATGGTTTTGGGTGCAGTGTGCCTTGGGCTCACGTTCTTTAACGACGATGAGTATCACACGCGGTTTTGGACCAACTGGCTCCACAACTCCGTGTTTTTCACCGGCATTGCCTTTATGTCCATGTTTTTCCTTTCGGCGCAGATTACTGCATTCGCAGGTTGGAACTCGGTTGTAAGGCGTGTATGGGAAGCCATGAGCCAATTCATGTGGGTTGGCCTTATCCTGATGGGGGTTATTGCACTGGGTATTTGGGGGCATTTTCACCACCTGTACCACTGGAACAGCCTGGATATCAACATCACGGACCCGGAAGCGCCCCATTATGACCGTGTGCTTGCCGGTAAAAAGAGCTTTTTGAACCCAGTATGGTTTACCGTTGGAACCATTGGTTTCCTACTTATCTGGTACTACTGGGCCAAGAACCTTCGCCAGGCATCTGTAGATCAAGATACGATGGAAACAACGGAGTTGAAGTACTATCGCAAGCAGCGTAAATGGGCGGCTTCCTTCCTCCCACTGGGCGGATTTTTGAGCACGGTGTTCTTGTGGCAAGCAGTGATGTCCATTGACCCACACTGGTACAGCACCATGTTTGCTTGGTATTCCATGATTTCGATGTGGTTGGGAGCCCTTTCGATGACGGTAATGCTCATCATTTACCTTAAATCGCTCGGCTACCTGGAATATGTGACCCAGAACCACCTGCATGATATCGGTAAGTTTCTGTTTGGTATCTCGGTTTTTTGGACCTACCTCTGGTTTGACCAATTCATGTTGATTTGGTACGCCAATAACGGGGAAGAAACCATTTACTTTAACGAGCGCATGACCCACTACCCCGTTCTTTTCTGGGGTAATTTGTTGCTGAACTTCGTAACACCGTTCCTTATCCTGATGCGCAACGATACCAAACGCAAGTTCGGTACGATGTTCTTCGTGGCACTTATCGTTTTCTTTGGTCACTGGTGGGATTATTTCTACATGATCAAACCGGGTGCGCGGATTGCAGCCCATGAAGCCAAGGAATTGGCTGAAGGAAAGCACGGTGGGGATAGCCACAGCAGTGTAGCACCAACTACCACCGAGCACAAGCAAGAAACACCAGCACAACCAGCGGCTGAAAGCCATGATGCAGCGGCACCTGCCGCTACCGAAGCGCATGCTGCGGATGGACATACCCATGCTGCAGGTGAAACGCATGGCGCAACAGATACCACTGCCAGCGCAGCGCATGCGGATGCGCCTGCAGGTGGAACGGAGCACCCAGAAGGTGAAAAAACGGCTGAACATCCTGCCGCAGAAGCCGCAACAAATGCTGCTGCCCATGGAGAAGGTCATGGTCACGAACACGACGAATCCAAAGCATTTAAGTTGGGTTATACCATTCCTGGTTTGGAAGAAATCGGAATTCTGATTGGTTTCTTAAGTTTGTTTCTTTTCTTCTTTTTTAACCAACTTTCAAAAGCTTCTCTTGTTCCACTTAAGGATCCTTACTTGGAAGAAAGCCTCCACCACGATACGGGAGCGCTGATAGAAGGAGAAGGTGGCGGACACCATTAATAGTTGAGATAGTTTAGACCGTCAGACTGGTTGAGTGCAAAAATGCATGGCCAATCCAACATCCTAAACCATCAATCCTCTTCAAAAAAATATAGCAATGACTTCGCTAATTGTACTAATCTGCATTCTCCTGATAACCATCGTTTTGGTGCAAATCGGGAAAGTTTATGAACTGACCAACGTCATTAAAGGCGAAAAGCAAGTGCTGCGTGACAACAGCAAGTGGAATGGCTGGTTTTCGCTCGCCTTTTTGGTACTCTTCCTTACAGGGGTGTTTTGGTCTGCTTGGGACTTTAAGAATGTTATGTTGGGTTATGGCCCACATGAATCAGCCTCTGAGCACGGTAAACTGCTAGACGAAATCTTTCTGGTAACGTTGGTGTTGACCGGAATTGTGTTCGTGTTGACCCATATCGCACTGTTTTGGTTTGCGTATAAATACCGCTGGCAAGAAGGTCGTAAGGCAAAGTTTATTCCGCACGACAACCGTCTTGAGATTTGGTGGACCGCTATTCCTGCAGTTGTGATGACGGTTTTGGTAGTTCGAGGCCTCAATGCCTGGAATACCGTAATGGCCGATGTGAAAGAAGGTGAAGACTACATGGAAATCGAGGCTACTGCTCAACAGTTTGGCTGGACAATCCGTTATCCTGGACCAGATGGCAAGATCGGTACACGCGATTACAAAAAGACCACAGGCGCCAATACCTTGGGCATAGATTTTACCGATCCAAAATCTTGGGATGATGTGGTGCCCGGACAAGAGCTTTACCTGCCACTTGGTAAAAAAGTTCGTGTTCGTATCATCGCGAAGGACGTGCTTCACAACTTTTACCTCCCACAACACCGTGTGAAAATGGATGCGGTGCCAGGCTTGCCTACGTATTTTGTGTTCACGCCGAGCAAAACCACTGCTGAATACCGCAATGAACTCCGCAAGTACCCTGAGTACAATGAGCCTTTCGACCCGTCCGATCCAAATGGCCCCAAGCGCTGGGAGAAATTTGATTACGAACTGGCTTGCGCAGAGTTGTGTGGTAAAGGCCACTATTCGATGCGTCGGGTATTGAAAATCGTATCCCCTGAAGAGTACGAAGCTTGGTACAAGCAGCAGAAATCTTTCTACCTGACGGAGATGCGTGGTAAAGCAGATGACCCCAATAAAGACAAGGTTCTGGACATCGAAGTTCGTGAGCGTGCCAAAACATTTGGCGAAAACATCAAAAAGGCGGTAGAATCAACGACCGCAGCAGATAAAACGCTCACCCTGCAATACATCAATTTTGAAACCGGGTCTGCTACGCTTACCGCGAATAGCAAATACGAGCTTGACAACTTGGTGACAGGATTGAATGCTTTCCCGGCTGTGAGCATTGAAGTGGCGGGTCACACTGACAATGTTGGTGATCCTGCTGCAAACCTCAGTCTTTCAGCTTCCCGTGCCGCATCGGTTGTAAAATACCTGAGCGATCGGGGCATTTCGGTTAGTCGCCTCAAACCCCGCGGTTACGGGGATACGAAGCCACTGGCTCCCAACGACACCCCGGAGAATCAAGCCAAAAACCGTAGAACTGAATTTACGATACTGAACTAATTTGGATAGTTCACCTTGACTACATTGTCAAACTGACCAAAATAATAAAAGAAAGATATGGCACAAGTCACTACAGTCGCTGAAACGCTGGAAGACAAACTCACCCAAGAATTGGGCTATGATGACCATTTCCATGAGCACCATCATGGTGACAAGTATCAGTCAAATTTCCTGACGACTTATATCTTTAGTACCGACCACAAAATAATTGGTCGTCAGTTCTTGATTACAGGGATTTTTTGGGCCTTTATTGGTGCGGCAATGTCTATTGTTTTCCGACTCCAATTGGGATTTCCCGAAGCAGATATGGCATGGCTCAGGCCTATCCTTGGTAAATGGATTCAAGTAAACGAGGCTGGTATCGGCAAATTGGACCCTGAATTCTACTATGCATTGGTAACCATGCACGGTACTATCTTGGTGTTCTTTGTATTGACCGCTGGTCTGAGCGGCACTTTTGCCAACTTGTTGATTCCGTTGCAAATTGGTGCACGCGACATGGCTTCTCCCCTGCTCAATGCGTTTTCGTATTGGTTTTTCTTCTTGGCAGGTGTGGTTATGTTCATCTCTTTGTTTTTGAGTACTGGACCATTCTCTGGTGGTTGGACGGCCTATCCGCCGCTTAGTGCCCTGCCGCAAGCTTCTGAAGGCTCAGGGGCGGGTATGACCATGTGGATTGTTTCCATGGCATTATTTGTGGTATCGTCCCTTTTGGGCGGTATCAACTATATCACTACGATTTTGAACCTGCGGACAAAAGGCATGAGCCTCTGGCGGATGCCACTCCCAATGTGGGCAATTTTTGTTACCGCTATCTTGGGTGTGTTGTCCTTCCCGGTATTGCTTTCAGGTGTGTTGTTGTTGATGTTCGACCGCAGCATGGGCACTTCCTTCTACCTCAGTGAAATCGTGGTTGGGGGCGAAATTCTCGACCGTATTGGCGGTAGCCCGATTCTGTTCCAGCACTTGTTCTGGTTCTTGGGCCACCCAGAGGTATACATCATCATCCTTCCTGCGATGGGTATTGTATCGGAAGTACTTTCGGTGCACTCTCGTAAGCCCATTTTTGGATACACCGCGATGGTGTACTCGATAATGGCCATTGGCTTCCTGGCATTCATTGTGTTGGCACACCACATGTTTATGGCCGGTGTCAATCCGTTTATTTCGAACTTCTTTGTGATATTCACGCTGATAATAGCCGTGCCCTCC